>NZ_JAJOHP010000002.1:0-156094 GCF_021109375.1 Arthrobacter sp. AK01 | reverse complement strand
TCGTAGTGGTGTGGGCGGGGCGTGGGGTGAGCTCGGGCCACGTGCCGTTGACGGGCGGCGCGGGCGTGTGAACCCCGACGGCGCTTGGGTGTCCTTGGGGTTGGGCTTGGGGGATCGGGCGGGGTTCGTAGTGTCGGGGTTCGTTGCGTTGCGGGGTGTGTTGTGGGGCGTGCTCTGCGCGTTGGGGTTCGTAGTGTCGGGGGGTGTATTGCGGGGCCTGCTCTGCGCGCTTGGGTGCGCTCGAGTCACGCATATCGGGCCCCGCAACGGGTGGTGCCTCGCCCGGGGTACGTTGCGGGGCCTGTTCTGCAGGGTTTGGTGGTGTGGATGCGTGTAGAGCGGGCCTCGCAACGTTGGGGGGTGGTGCAACGGGAACGGGAACGGGTCCCGGCCGAACCGGGCGGAGCCTCAGCGCGGGTATGTGTTGTGGGGCCTGTTCTTCGCCTTCACGGGGAGCCGAAGGGTGCACGCCGGGCCTCCCAATGGGAGGGGTGCGTTGTGGGGCCTGTTCTGCAGGGTTTGGTGGTGTGAATGCGTGTAGAGCGGGCCTCGCAACGGGTGGGGAATCGCGGCGAGGAACTTGTGGGGCCCGCTGTGCTCGCCTGAAACGGGTCCAAGGGCGTAGAGCGGGCCTCGCAACGGGCGGGGCCAGCCCGGCGTCGCGGAGTAACTGGACCCAATGCTCGGGTGCGCCATCCAGCTCAAACCCTCGCACCGGCGTCGTCCCTTCCGGCGAAACAGGCCCCACAGATTCAAAAGACTCACGCGGCCCACCATCCAGCCACCCCGCCACGCCCCGCAACCGTCGCGCTGCCGCCCGGCGCCAGGAAAACGCAGGCTCAGGCGACGGGAGCGCGGGCATCGTCGAGCTCCAGGCGGTCGTACGCGATGCTGAGGGATTCGATGGCGAGGTCCTTGCCCAGGGCGTCAAGGGGCGCGCCGAACCAGTCGCACGGCCAGGCGCCCAGGAGGTTCCAGCGCCGTACTTCCACGGATCCGGCGTCGTTGAGCATTGCGACGGACACGTTACGCCGCTCCACTTTTCCGTCCACTGCCTTGAAGAGCCATTGGAGCATTTCGGTGGAATCGGTGAGCCCGTACTTGAGGGTCACTGGCGTGTACTCCACCTGGCCGGGGATGACTCGGACGGTGCTGTTCTCGCCGCCGGAGCGGTAGAGGATGCGGTCGATCTTCAGTCCGAGGCCCTCCACTTTGGTGAAATGCCCTTGGACGACGCCTTGGATGACGAGCTTGAAGTTGTAGGCCCGATACGGGTCCACCACGTTTCCGGGCTGGGCGGCAGGTGTTGGGGTTGTCATGTCAGGCTCCTGCGCTCTCTGTCTCGCTGGTGTTGTCCGCCGACTGCATGAGCTTGAAGATCACGAATTCGGCCGGTTTCACGGGCGCGATCCCGATCAGCGTGACCACTTGCCCAGCGTCGCGGACCTCGGGCGGGTTGGTTTCCTCGTCGCATTTCACGAAGAACGCTTGTTGAGGAGTAGTCCCGAGCAACGCTCCATCCCGCCAGACATTCGTCAGGAACGCGCCGATGTCGCGGCGGATCGACTTCCACAAGGTGTGGTCGTTGGGCTCGAACACCACCCAGCGCGTCCCGTCCGCCACGGATTCCTTGATCATGTTGGTCAGCCTCCGCACGTTCACATATCTGTATTCGCTGGCCTCAGGTGCCTTGGTCCGTGCGCCCCAGATCCGGATGCCCTCACCGGGGAAGTAGCGGATGCAGTTCACCCCCGCAGGGTTCAGGACCTCCTGCTCGCCGCGGCTCACCCGCCGCACCAGATCGATGGCGCCCTGGATGGGCTCGTTGGCAGGTGCCTTGTGGACGCCGCGGGTCGCGTCAACGCGCGCCCACACACCAGCGATATGGCCCGACGGCGGTTGGGTCACCTTCTTGCCCGACACGGGATCGATCATCACGATCCACGGGTAGTACAGGGCCGTGTAGCCGCCGGGGGATTGCGGGGCGCCGAGGTCCTGCTGCTCACCGGCCTCCGCTGTGGGGCCGGCAGAGGCGGACGCAGCGGGTCGCGTTGAGTCGGGCCAGTCAGGTGCATCGGAGGCTACCGAAGAGGAGGACGACGACGGCGGGTTGCCGCCGGCGTCGTCCGTCTCCTCCGTTGAGTCCCCGGCTCCTTCAGGGTCGTCATCCGAGTCCGCGTCCGCCGTCGTGTCTTCAGCCGAGTCCGCAGCCCGGGCACCTTCTGGAACGCCCGATGTCGCCGCCCGTGTGAGCGCGCCGACGTCGTCCACCTTTTCCACCGTGTCCAGGATGGCCATGCGGTCCTGGCGTAGCGGATGCTCAACGTGTGCCTGGAGGGCGGCGTAGGCTTCGGCGGTGGCGAAGCCAGGAGCGGCCACCATGGAGATGTCGTCCACCGCTTCGAAGAGCGTCAGTCCGGTAGGCTTTGCGGCGGTTCCTGTGAGGCTGCCGTCCTCGCCAATGTTCACCACATAGCAACGGCTTCCTCCGTTGGAGAAGAAGCCGTACACAGCGTTCGAAAGCGGTGTGCCCGCTGTCGCGTTGCCGACGTATTGGTCCACGAACTGGGTCCAGTTGTCCAGGACCCGGAGCTCGTCGACCAGGGCGTCCCGGTTGGGAGCGAGGCCCACGAACCCGGCGATGCTGGTGTTGACCTGCCCAATCGCGCGTGCGCCACTGGGAACTTCCTGTACATAAACGCCTGGCGCCTGATAGTTCGCCATGGTGCGCTCCCTCTTACTTTATGGACGGTTCACGTCCACCGGATGATGACCGGCAGGCTGCTGGTGCTGGCCGAGACTTCCCGTTCGGTGCCGAGGACAGCCACGGCAAAGTGCTGGAGTTCATCCGTCGAGGCCAGGACCTCAAAGTGGCCGGTGGCATCGCTGACCACGGCCGTGGCGGAGGAATGGGCGTGGATGTAGGCGTCGGGGATGCCTTTGTTGTGGGCGTCCACGAGGCGTCCGTGGATTCGGCGGGCAACGCCTGTCTTGGCGATGAGCGACTCCAGGACGGGAGGCCCGGAGGGTTCTTCGAAGCGGAGGGCAACAGGGATACGGACAAGGAAGCCCAGTCCTTGTCGGATGGCGCCGGAGTATTCCTCGGGACGGAATTCCCCGGTGGACACCACTGAATACTGGCTGTGGTGCTCTACTGCCAGCAGGAGCTTTTCCATGGTGTCGAGTTGTTCCGGACCATGGCATTCGACCGCAACCCGGAGTTCCAAGTCCAGGACCGGGCCGTCGCGGCGTGACCTTCCCACGCGGTTCAAGGTGATGGCGTGGACGGTCACGGGGGTGTCCGGAGGGGGAACATCTGCATCGGGGGAGCCGTCGTCGAACCGCACGCGTTGGGGAGAGATGGCGTCGGAAAGTACACCCAGAAGGTCGGTCAACGACGAACGCACATAGCCCACGGCAGAACCCAGAACTCGAAAGGTGACCACTAATGCAACTGGGACTAGGGTACTCCCGCTGTTGCGCGTAGTCACTGGGGTTTCAGGGGTAATTCCATTCGATTGATGGTGGACCCTAGGTGCCTCACCCGCCCATTGCCTCAGAAAGTCCACAAAAGCACTCGGCTAAGACGGTATTCATCGAGACGACTTTCCAAGACAAGAACCATGCCGAAAGGATGCGGTAGTCCGCTGGCACCTTCGACTCGGGGCGGGCGTCTTGAAAACCTGTACTTTTCCAAGACGACCAGTAAACCGGTGCCATGTCGATTACCGACTTCGCTTCACACACTCTTGGGGCAGGTTTGATGGAGGAGCGAACACATCTAGCCTGTGGTCATGTCATATGACCTTGCTGTGTACCTGCCCGAAGCCCTGGACGCAGAAGTCCTTGCCGCTCTCGTGGACGCTTCACCAGGTTTGCAGTTGGAAGAAATCGTCGACGGAAGCGCTGACGGCCCGCAGAACCGGCACATCCTGCGCGGCAAGAAAGCCGCGTACTGCTTCACCCTGGAAGGCCCGTACCTGGTCGAGCCCGAAGACGTTCCGTATGAGGTCACAGCCGCCGTCCTCGGCGCGGGCGTCATGTACAGCATCCTGGTTGAAGGCTCCGATCCGGGATCCATCCCGCACGCTGTCCGATTCACTAAACGCCTGGCCAAGGAAGCCAACGGAGCAGCGCAGGACCTCCAGACCGAAGAGGTCTGGCCCAAGACCAGCAATCGCGGGGCGGCAAAACCCGAACCGAGAACCATAGTCGACATGGTTGAAGTCCGCTGGTACCACCTCATAAATGAGGTTCGAGACAATTTCCCGCAGCGCTACCTCGATCTCGCGCGACAGTATTTACCGGAGGCAGTACCGAAGCGCTTCGGCAGCTATGAACCCCATCAGGGAAACCTGGCCCGTGACGGTGACCAGGCATTTGTCCGCGCCTTCGCTGAAAATGAGAGAGTATCCACAACCGGGACCTTCCCTGTTACCGGCGCTTACTTCAGCGGCGTCTACGGCGGCAACTGGAACCAGGACCGCCCCATCCGCCAAGGCGACGTGCAAGCTGTGTCACTCACTATCCATCGCGACGTCCTCGAGGACCCGCAGTGGCGGGACGGATTCCAGCGGTTCTTTGTTGCTGTGGCCGCAGAGCTTCGCAGCTTCTACGCAACGGCCGAAGTCGACCCGGGACGCTGGGAATGGACAGGGCGTACGCTTTGGTCACTTCCCTCGCCCCTCACTCTCTACTATCAAAAAACAGCTTGGGGCCGCTGGAAGGGCCTCACCGCTCATCCGACGTGGATGGCCTGGTTCTCCCCGCTGTACACCGATCTTGTCCGACCCCACCTGCAAGGAGCCGTTCAGGAATATCCCGAAGGGCTGTTGCACCACGTAGGGGATGGGCCCTTGGATCGCGAACAAATCATGGAACGTTGGCCGGAAGCCTCCCAGTGGGTACCGGTTGAGCTGACCGCCGTTCCGAACCCCAACGAAGAAGACCGGTTCGCTGAGACCATGCCCGAACGGCTCACCCGGATGCTCGTGCCGCCGCCGAAGCCGGACTGGACATAGAAACATACAGAAAAATCTTGTCCAGCAGAATCCGTCACTTGCGGCCCGCCCACCATACTAACCAGAGGACCTCATTTGTCTTATGACCCGACGCTCTACTGTCCTGGTTCCCCCACCGTTGATCAAGTGCGGGTGCTCGTGGGAAATACCCGTGGACTGCATGCCGATCCGGAGAATTCCGATGGCACCGGTGTAGTGGTGCTTCGAGGTGTGAAGCGTGGCTACAGCTTCACCGTCGATGGCCCGTTCTCCATCGAAACCGAGGACGTCCCGGAGGAAACCATCGCGGTCCTACCTGAGGCCACGACGATGTTCCAGGTCCTGGTGGAGGGAACCCCCAGGGGCAGAGATCCCACATGGGGTCCGCTTCGCACGGAAACTAGCCAAAGCCTGCCAAGGTCTCGTTATGGACGAGCAAACCTCGGAAGTATGGCCGCAACCCAAGACGGAAAAGGAACAACCACCACGGACGGAACCACAAAAGGAATATAAGGACGTCTGGATGAGCTGGTTTCTCCTCCAAGACGACCTCCCGGCAGACTATCTGGAGGGCTATCTCCGGATAGCCCGAGAGCTACTTCCCGAAGCTGTCCCCGTGCGTTTCGGCAAGTACGAACCCCTTCAATTCAGGTTCGATTCGAGCGGCGAAAAAGGCTTCATCGACGAGTACTACAACGACGAATCCAATGGCTGGGACATCTACTACAAGAACCCGCCACCGGTTCGGTACGGCAGCATCGAAGCCGCGGAGCGTGCCTGGGGTATCCCGTTCACCCGAATCACCCTAGTCGTGGACGGCCATGCTCTTGCCGAGAGTGCGCTCAGGAGCGCACTGCGCCGGTACTTCCTTGCGGTGACCACCGAGCTCGGCGCGGTCTATGCATCTGCCGAAATGGTTCGCGGGCAAGACATGCAGCGGCGTCCGTTCTTTCGGCTTCCACCTGATCAGTGGGTAGGATTCCCGCCCTACCCACTCTGGTGGGTTTGGGCCGGCCCCCGGCTCGTACCCGAGATTGGGCAATTTCTTGGGCCCGAGGCTTCCGAACACGCCGGTGGCCTTTTTCGCGCTTTCAGCGACCAACCCCTCGACCGCTGTGAGCTCGCCGAAAAGCTCGGAGCTCAGAACCTACCGTGGGTCCCTGCCGAATACTCCGCAACCTACTCCGACCAACAAATGGCGCCACTCGCTGTCGCGTCCGTGATCCCTGAAGTCCTCCGCAACCGCGAACCCCTCGACCTACCACCAGACACCTACAACCCACCGAGGAAACACTGAACTACGAGGCCCTAGAGGGCAGGCTTAACCGGCTGCAGAAATTCAGAAATCACACGCTCGGCTAAACCCTTGCGGACAGCGTACGCGACAGATAGCGCTGCAGAAACACCGCCATTTAGCGCTGAACTCCACAGGTGGGGGAGCGTCCCAGGGGGAGTGTCCCACTTCTAAGGAAGTGGAATAGCCGCATCGGCTTGTTTAGTGGTGTTACACCTAGGCACTGATTACCCAGGGCGCAGTTCATTGTGACTTTCGAGGCCTATCATTTCCCGCCACGTCGTCGGTTTCATGGTGGAGACCTGAACTGCTATTCGCCTAGGTTGTTCGGGGTGTTTACTGGCATTCGAGCCTCCCGGAGGCGGGGAGGCACGTTCTGGGCGAGCTCGGTGGGCTCTATGGTGTGGTCATTTTCGTAAACACCGCTGTATTCGTTTGGGATCCATGCGTGGGCCGGTCCTGGGAGCAGGCTGCTGAGTTGGCGGCGGTCCGACGGGCTTTCGGTCCAGGAATGGAAAATACCTTCGGGATACTCCTTTACGTGGCCCGTCAGGTAGGGTCGAATCATGTCTACATAAAGTGGCCCAAACCACATCCACCACTGTGGATGAGCTTTCAGGCCGACCCATTGGTAGCGGGCACTGGGCGAGGTGCACGTGGTTGACGAGTAACGAAATATGTCTGCGTAGAATCCGTTGGGCAGAACGGGTATTACTTCTGCGTGCGCATGGAAGGCGCCTATCTCTATCGCAAACTGGACGAAGAAGTCCTTTGTTCTGGCACGAAATTCCCCTGATTCAAGGGCACTGCGCTGGATGGTCATGCTCATCACGCGCACGTCACCCATCAAAGGGTCCGTTATGTACTTGAGCGACGCGCTTTTCACAGGCAGCGCTGTTTTGAGAACGAGCGTTGCTGCCGCGGAGCCTTCCCATTCTCGTTTGAGTCCGTCGATGCCGTCTCTAGCAAAGTCTCCTTGATAGGGATAGAAGGATCCAAAGCGTATGGGCAGTGCTTCGGGAATGTATTCCCGCGCAAGATTTACATAGATCTCTGGAAGATCTTCGGGCAATTCATCGGCGAGGCAGTACCAAGCGAACTCCACTACGTCGCCATGTTGGTGGGACGGGGAGACGTCGGTCGCCCCCATTCCGGATTTGGGCCACATTTCCTGCCGTTGTTCGTCGAACGCAACGCCGTGACATGCCTTGGCCAGCTTTTTGGCGAATCGGATTCCATGGGCAATCTCAGATTCGTCGTTTCCCTCTACGAGCACCTGAAAGAGCGTCGAAGCCGATGGGAGTGCGGCAGCAACCTCATCGGGGAGGTCCTCCCTGATGACGTTGAATGGGCCATCAACGGTGAAGCTGTAAGTGGCCTTCGCTCCGCGCTGCACAAGCACTCCGCTTGACGGTTCATCGAACAGGCCGGTTCCTTTGTTCCAACTCAGGCCGCGGGTGTTATCGATTAGTAACAACACCCGCTCCATCGATGGCGTGTCAGGGCAGTAAACGGAGAGGTCGTAGGACATACGTCTATTCTCTTCACATTCCGTAGCTCTATGGGGCAGGAGGGGGCGTGCCGTCCAAGGCGTAGGGGAGATCTTTGAACTCGATACTGGCGTTACGGATAGCGGCAGCTACCTCCGGGCTAGTCCGGGGATCAGAAAGCTTCGTCCCAATCGTGTTGTACCGAACGTGAATGACTACCTACGTTCCCGCTGGCTTAGTGGCATCGCCATGCTTGGAGTACGTCATGAAATCTCGGATCTGCGGTGTCATCCTGAACTCTTTAACGTTCTTGACTTCAACTACGTTTCCGGTGAGGACACCGTTCACTCGTTCCATGGAGTCCGGGAACCGCAATTTGCTCATTCCCGGGACCTTGACACCGGTCTTGCCCGTCGGCCTGATCCGTGCGATGGAAAATGCAAACTGCGGATCGGAAATGGAGAGCGGGTCAACGGCGCGCCCTCACTATGGGGCTACGTCAGCGTCAGGAAGTCTCCTGTTGATTGGCGCGGGAAGTTTGGACGCAGTTGACGTAGAGGTGGGTTATTCCGAATTACAGTCCTGCCTCAGTAAGTGGGACGACGTTCTCCGCGATTGCGAAGCCATCGTGGAAGCCTTCACGACCAAAGGTTCCTACGCCGCGTCCTAAGATATCGACTCCCAAGCTTTTTTCGAGGACTGCTGGCACCTGATGGGGGGACTGCTGGGGTTTACGGCAACATCGAGGCCTGTCTCAAGCCGTGCCAAAATAGGCCCCACTCGATCCTCTGCCCGATGACCGGCCGCGCCGCAGGGATCACCCGCCGAGCCAAGCACGTGCTGTTACCTACTTGGGTGAATCAGGCGAGCCCCGGCACGCCGTCGGTGATCGTGAAGGACTTCCTTGTGCTGACCGGTGCCCCCGGTGTGGTGACGTAGTCCAGCACACGGAAGTCCGCGGTCATGGCGTCCCTGGTGATGCGCGTGTTCACGTAGCCGCGGTTGTCGTTGTAGAACTTCAGGTGCGGGTTCCACGCCATGGTGGGGTCGGTGGTGGAGCCATTGCCGTCGCCGGTGGAGGTGATGGACGAGCACACCAGTTCCGAGCCGACCACCGCCCCCGCCGGGTCCTTGTAGTCCACTTTGAGGTCGGTGGCCCAGTGGCGGTGGACGTCGCCGGTAAGTACGACGGCGTTGCGCACCTTGGCGTCCACCCAGCCTTGGGTGATGCGGCGGCGGGAGGCGGCGTAACCGTCCCAGCCATCCATGGAGACGTCGTCGATCTCCGGCGCCTTGTCGCGGTCCCGTTCGGCGAAGAAGACCTGCTGGCCCAGGATGTCCCAGCGCTGAGTGGAGTTCTTGAAGCCGTCCAGCAGCCACTTCTCCTGCTCGGCGCCGGTGATGGTGCGGTTTTCGGCCAGGCGCTCGGCGACGTTCTTCCGCCAGCCGTCACCTGCCAGCTGGTCGTCCCGGTACTGGCGGGTGTCCATCATGTGGAAGTTGGCCAGCTGGCCCCATTGGATGGTGCGGTAGATCTTCATGTCGAACCCGGCAGGGACCGAGGACGCTCGCAGGGGCATGTTCTCGTAGTACGCCTGGAATGCTGCCGATCGACGCTGACGGAAATGCTCCGTGGTGTCATTGAGTTGGCCGGGATCGCTGTTCTCGGGGATGTCATCGGCCCAGTTGTTGTCCACCTCGTGGTCGTCCCACACCACCAGCCACGGCGCGATGGCATGCGCAGCCTGCAGATCGGCGTCGGCCTTGTACTGTGCGTGCCGCTGTCGGTAGCCCGCGAGGCTGACGGTCTCCGGTCCCTCATGATCGCGGGGGTTGCCGCCGCCGATCACGTAACTGTCCTTCTTGTATTCGTAGAGGTAGTCGCCCAAGTGCAGCACCAGGTCCGGGTGGTCCTCGGCCAGGCGTTTGTACGCAGTGAAGTAGCCGTGCTCGTACTGGGCGCAGCTGGCGAATGCCATGGCCAGCGCGGCGGGCGTCTCGCCGGGCGCTGGGCTTGTCAGCGTGCGGCCAATTTCGCTCACGTGCCGTCCGGTGCGGAAACGGTAGAAGTACTCCCGGCCCGGCCGGAGGCCCTTCAGTTCGACGTGCACCGAGTGGGCGGTTTCGATCCTGGCATGTTCGACGCCGCGGGCTACTACCCGGCGCATCGCGGGGTCTTCTGCGACCTCCCACGCGACGGCGACGTTGCGGGAAGGCATGCTGCCCAAGCCGTCTTCGGCCACGGGATTCACCGCCAGGCGCGTCCAGATCACGAAGCCGTCGGGCCACGGTTCGCCCGACGCGATGCCAAGCGTGAACGGATCGGTGCGGAGACCGGCGTCGTCCGCTGTTGAAACCGCGACGGCGGTCTGCGGCAACGCGGCGACGAGTCCAGCCCCGAGCCCGGCTGAGATGAGGGACCTGCGGGAGATGTTTTCCATACGTCCGACCCTAGGAAGCCCGGGTTGACTGGACTCAAGAATGGCATGAATGAGTGGTTAATTGTGTGACAAAAGCTGTTATCCCGGGCTGAGCCGGTGCCGGCCTCGAGGAGGGCTCGTCTATGCTCAGACCATGACTACGGGGGAGAGCCCTAAACGGCCTGGTGCGGTGACGTTCTCGGTGGTGCTGATGTATATCGGCGGCATCGCGCAGATCCTTCTGGGGATCCTGACGATTTTCCTGCGGTACACACCGGAGGCCCAGTCCGGCGGCATTGCCTTGCCTATTACGCTGCTCGGCGCCGGCATGATCCTGTTCGGCTTGTTGGTGATCGGGCTGGCGTCCGGGGTAGCCCGGGGAAGCAGCGCGGCTCGCCGTGGTGCGACAGCGGTCATGCTGCTGGGACTGGTTTTTGCCGTGCTGGACCTTATCGTTGCCGCTGACGGTGACTGGTCAGCTGTGATCTCGCAATCCATCGCTACTGTGGCCGTGCTGGTTCCCTTGTGGTTCGGCCGGGGACGCCGCTACTTCGGGACGCGCTGATTTGAGACCCGCTGATGCAGGGCTTCCTGGGCGTCCCGGTACGCAACCCGGCGGTGAACAAAGCGGACGATCTCGATCAGCGCGATACAGGCCGCCGATGTTCCCAGGACCAGTAGCGCCGTGGGCAGCGTCGGATCGGTGAACTGCAGGAAGTCGCGGGCGATCGGTACTGAGTAGACCAGGACCAGCCCGATCATCATGGCGCCGATCACCAGCCCCTTGAACCGGGTGACAGGGCGCGACAGCACCACGAGGATCCAGATACCGATGATCGCCAGGATGAGGGTGGACCCGGTCCTGATCTCGGCTTCCGGAATCTGCAGATTGGCCGCGAGCCGGGCGTAGGAGGCAAGGCCCAGGGTCACTGATACACCCGCCGGCACGGCGAAGGTCAGGGATCGCCGGAGGAAACCCGGAATATAACGCTGGGCGTTGGGCAGCAATGCCAGGAAGAACGCCGGAATGCCGATGGTCAGGCCGTCCGTTACCGAGAGCTGCCGTGGAAGGAACGGGAACGGCAGCAGGAGGATGCCGAAGGAGATGGCAAGGAAGGTTGCGTAGGCGGTCTTGGTGAGGAACAGCATGGAGACGCGCTCGATGTTGGCGATGACCTGCCGGCCTTCAGCCACGACGCTGGGCAGGTGTGAGAACTTCCCATCAAGGAGTACCAAACGGGCAACAGCCTTGGTAGCGGCGGCACCTGAGTTCATGGCGACACCGATATCGGCCTCCTTGATGGCCAAGGCGTCGTTCACCCCGTCGCCGGTCATGGCCACCGTATGGCCGGCCGCCTTCAACGCCACCACGATCCGCTTCTTCTGGTCCGGGGTGACCCGGCCGAAAACAACGTTGTTGTTGATGACCTCCAGGAATTCCTGGTCATCGTCCGGCAACTCGCGGGCATCAAAGCCATGCGGTGCATCCAGGCCAACCTCGCGGGCGATCGCAGCCACGGTCTGCGGGTTGTCACCCGAAATGATCCGGACGTCAACATCCTGGGCGGCGAAGTACGTGAGCGTCTCCGCAGCATCGGGACGGATGTTCTCCTTGAACGTCAAAAGCACCACCGGGACGGCGTCTGCTGGGACGGTCTCGTCGTCGGTGGGTGTGCCGTGGGCAAGGACCAGCGTGCGTCGGCCCGTCGTCGCCAACTCGGCGGCCTGGATGGCGAGCTGCTGAAGCACGGGATCAGCCGAGTTGCGTGCTGGAAAGACCATTTCGGGGCCGCCCAGGATCCACATTCCGTCGTCGAAAATTACCGCGCTCCACTTGCGGGCGGACGAGAAGGGCACCCGGTCAAGTGGGGCGCCAGACGGCTCAGTGAAGTGCCCGGCGAGGCTCCGGGCCGTTGCGTTGGCATCCTTCTGCACTCCGTACCAGGAGAGCACAGACTCCCACCCTTCACGGGCGCTCAGGGGATGCGCGGCGTCGAAAACGATGTCGCCTTGGGTGAGTGTGCCGGTCTTGTCCAGGCAGATGATGTCCACGCGTGCCAGTCCCTCGACGGCCGGAAGCTCCTGCACCAGCACTTGCTGGCGGGCGAGTTTCACCGCCCCCACGGCGAAGGTGATGCTGGTCATCAGCACCAATCCGAGGGGGACCATGGCGACGACGGAGGCGATGGTCGCCGTCGCTGCGTCCCGCCAGGCGCCGCTTGCGGAGGCCTCGGCCCACCCGCCCTGCGCAATCATCTGCGCGTTCAGGACCAACAAAGCCACGGGACCCACGAACCAGGTGACCCACTTGAGAACGCGGTCGATCGAGGACCGGAGTTCCGAGGCCACCAGCGAGAACCGCTTGGCCTCGGCCGCGAGTGAATTGGCGAAGGAATCCGCGCCCACCCGGTCCACTACTGCGGTGCCTTCTCCTGCGACCACCACGGACCCGGACAGGACGCGGTCGCCGTCGGCCTTTTCCACGGCATCGGATTCGCCGGTGAGCATGGACTCGTCCACTTGGAGGCCGCGGGATGCGGACACCAGTCCGTCGGCGGGCACCTGGTCACCGGCCCGCAGGACAAGGGTGTCGTCCAGCACCACGGCGTCCAGGTCGATTTCGGCCTCGGAACCGTCGCGCATCACCCTGGCGTGCGGGGCGTTCAGGAGGGCGAGGCGGTCCAGGGCACGTTTGGCCCGGTACTCCTGGACGCTGCCGATCACCGCGTTGGCGATGGCGCTGAAGCCGAACAGGGCATCCTGCCAGCGGCCGATCGCAAAAAGGACGATGAAGCAGGCCAGGATGATGCCGTTGAACAACGTGAGCACGTTGGCGCGGACAATGCTCCACACGCTGCGGCTGGTGTCCTGGACAAACGCGTTGGTTTGTCCCGCGGCCACCCTTTCGGCTACCTCGGCGGAGCTCAATCCCTGCACCGATGACCCGACGAAACGGACCGCGGCCCCTGAATGATCCTTCTCGTTTTCCGGCACCCAAAGCCCCCTGCTGTCGAGCCGATCCAACATCGATCCCAGGAACTGAGTCTGTCCAAGGACGGGTGGAGCGATGCGTCTGAGTATGCCAGCCGCGGGGCGTTAAGTCGCCGTCGTCAGTGTTGTGGCGTGAAGGTCATGCCGTGAAGGCGAGGTCCTTCGCTTGGAGCCTGTGGAGGAGTGGTTCGCCCCGTGAGATCCGCGCGGCTTCCTCAATGGTGCTGACCGCCATCCGCTCAAGTTCCATGCCCAGTGAGCCCGCCAAGTGCGGTGTGAGCAGCACGTTGGGATGCGTGTAGAAGCCTGAATCGGCCGGGAGCACCCAGGGTGTGGTGACGTCCAGGACCGCGTACAGGTCGCCTTCTTCGATGCGTCGGAGCAGGGCGTCCTGGTCCACCAGTTCACCGCGGGCGGTATTGATGAAAGTAGCCCCCGGCTTGAAGCTGGCCACCAGCCCTTGGTGGATCAGGTTGTAGGTGGACGGGAGCGACGGCGCGTGGAGGCTGACGACGTCGCAACTGGCCACCAGTTCCTCAAGGCTGAGAAGTTCGACGCCGAGCGCGGCTGCCGCTGGCTGGTCCAGGAAGGGGTCGGAGACGACGACCTCGACGTCGTAGGACTTCAGGAGGCGGATGACGTGCTTGCCGATCCTGGATGCTCCGATGATGCCCACGCGTTTGCCGAAGTTGCCCATGTCCGGGAACACGTTGTCTGGCTCAATTTCGGTCTTCTCCGAGTGCAGCTTCCGGGCGATCTGCAGGACCCTTTTGTTGGCCAGCAGGATCATGGCCACCGTGTATTCGGCTACGGGGATTGAATTGGCATCGGCTGCCGTGCTGATTTCGATGCCCCTGTCCCAGCACTCCTCGCCCACATGATGCTTGACCGTGCCGCCAGCGTGAAGGACATGGGTCAGGCGCGGGGCCGCAGCCAGGGCGGCTGCGTCGAGCTTCGGGCAGTTCCACCCCGTGATGAGGATGTCCGTCTCCGCCAGGAGTTCCACTGAACGTGGGGAGGTGAAGTCCTCCATGGGCTCCGGGCTGAGCAGCCGCAGGCCGGAGGGCATGGTCTCCAACCTGCGTTGGGGAAAGACCCGGGATACGACGCCGGGACCCATGGCGAGTGCGACGTTCAGTGGGGTTGTGGTCACTTGACGCTCCCTGCGGTGAGGCCGGACTTCCAGAACCGCTGCAGCATGATGAAGGCCAGCAGCAACGGGATGATCGAGAGCAATGAGCCGGTGATGACCATGGGCGTGAACTCAGGCTGCGGAACTGAATAGCCCTGCCAGATGGAGATGCCGACACTGACCGGCAGCAGTTGCTGGTCCTGGAGCATTACCAGCGGAAGCATGAAGTTGTTCCAGACACCCACGAACTGGAACAAGGCGATGGTGATGTAGCCGGGCATCATCATGGGTAGCCCCAGGGAGAAGAAGGACCGGATGGGCCCGGCACCGTCCATGCGGGCAGCCTCGAGTGTCTCTGCCGGGACGTAGCTGGCGGAATAGACCCTGGCCAGGTACACGCCGAAGGGGTTGCAGAGCACCGGGATGAGGATGGCCCAAATGGTGTTGGTCATGCCCACCAAGGAAGCCAACAGGTACATGGGCAGCACAGTGGCGGTGTTCGGAATCAGCACGCCCACCAGGACGAAGCCGAACAGTGAGTCCTTCCACCGGAACTGGAACTTGTCGAACGCGTACCCGGCCATGACCGAAATCAGGCTGCCGAACACGGCACCAACGCCGGCGTACATCACTGAGTTGCCCAGCCAACGGAAGAACAGCCCGCCGTCCTGCTTGGCCACGTTGGCGATGTTCTCGAACAAGGAGAAGTTGCCCAAGGCATAGGCGCTGGTGCCGTACAGGTCTGCAGCGTTCTTGGTGGAGGCGAACACCAGCCACAGGACCGGGACCACCATGTAGGCCGAACCGATGATCAGGAGTCCGTTGACGGTGAACTTGCTGGCGAAACCGCCTCCGCGGTTGGAACTGCCACGGTTGGAACGGGATCCGGGGCGGCGGCTCGCTGGTTTCGGCGGGGCCGTGTGGGGACGGGAGAGTGTTGAGGAGCTCATGATTTGTTCATCCTGGAGCTAAGGCGGGTGACGGCCAGGGACAGGATTGCGGCCAGCCCGGCGATGATGATGGAGGCCGCCGCGGCCTGGTTGAGGTTGTGGCGGATGAAGGCTGCGTCATAGGCCCACAGGTTGGGAACCCACGTACTGGTCACGGAGGCGGTGGCCTTGGAAATGATGTTCGGCTCCGTGAACAGCTGCAGGGTGCCAATGATGGTGAAGAGCATGATGACGCTCAGCGCCGGCAGGATCAGCGGGAACTTGATGCTGATAGCTGCCCGGATTTCGCCGGCCCCATCCACGCGGGCGGCTTCCAGGATTTCCCGGGGAACGGCCTGCAAAGCGGTGAACAGGATGATCACGTTGTAGCCGGTCCATTCCCAGACGCCGATGTTCACGATGGACGGGAGCACCATGTGTGCGTCCAGGAAGTTGATCTGGATCCCGCCGCCCTGGAGTGCTTGGACCAGCGGGCTGATCCCAGGGGTGTAAAGGTAGGCCCAAATGAGGGCGGCGATGACGCCCGGAACCGCGTGGGGAAGAAAGACAAGAAGCTGGAAAAGTTTGCGTGCTTTGGCCACCGTAGCGTCCAGGAGGAGGGCGAAGACCACGGCACCGCCCACCATGCAGGGAATGTAGATCAGGCAGTACAGGCCAAGGCGGGCGATGCCTTCCATGAACGTTTCGGACTGGAAGACCTGAACGTAGTTCTCGACTCCAACGAAGACCGTCTTGGCTTCACCGAAGCCCAGCCCGGACTTCTGCTGCGAGTGGAAACTCAGCACCAGTGAGTAGATCACCGGTGCGATCATGGCGATCGCGAAGACCGCGAAGAAGGGGACCAGGAACAATGCGGCAGTCCGTCCGCCGGTTCCCGCCAGTGCGCGGCCTCGGCGGCGCACTGTGGTGGTGAGGGCCTGGGTGGCCATGGGATTCTCCTAGCTTGGGAGGGGGCCCCTCAACGAGGCCCCCTGCCTGTGTGGCTACTCGGTGAGTGGCTATTCCGTGACGGAGAGGCCGTTTTGCTTCAGGCTGGCCACGGTGGCCTCCTGGGCGGTATCGACGGCGTCATGAATGGTGCCGCCGGTGGTCAGCTTGCCGTAGGCGTCCTTGAGGGCTGTGTTGGTGATGTCCCAGTTGGGTCCCCACTGCCAGCCCGGGGTGATGGTGCCGTAGGCCTTGGTGAAGACCGAGTAGATGTCGTTGCCGAAGTAGCTGGCGTCGTAGGCCTGCTGTGCTACCGGCGTCAGGCCCGGGAAGGCAAGGAACGCGGAGCCGGTGTTGCCGCGGGCTTTGATGGCTTCCTGGTTGGTAGTGAGGAACTCGACGAACTTGGCGGCCGCTGCCGGGTTCTTGCTGCTCTTGGTCACGTTGAAGCTGGAGCCGCCATAGAAAGCGCCCGATTCGTTGCCCCAGTTGGGCAGTTCGGCAGCGATCCACTGGCCCTTCTGTCCGCTGGCTTCAGTGCGCTTCTGGATACCCGTGGCGCTCCAGTTTGCGCCAACCACGCCAACAACAGTGCTATTGGCGAGGTCCAGGCTCCACTCGTCGCTGTAAGCCTGGGTGACCTTGACGATCTTCTGGTCGATCAGCTTCTGCCAGTAGCTGGCCACCTTCTGCGTAGCTTCGTCGTTGACTCCCACCTTCCAGCTGTCGCCTTCGGTGCCGAACCACTTGGCACCTGCCTGCCAGGCCAGACCGGCGCTCGCCGCTACCTCGTTGGGGTTGAAGCTGGCCAGGTAGGAGTCTGGCGCTACGGCCTTGAGTTTTTTGCCTGCCTCTTCGAATTCGTCCCAGGTTTTAGGGACCTCGACGCCGGCCTTGTCCAGCATGTCTTTGCGGTACCACATGAGCATGGGGGCCGCGTCGTACGGAAGTGCGTAGGTCTTCTCACCGAACTGGACCAAAGCCTTGGTTTCGTCCGTGAGTTTGTCCACTGTTTCGGCCTTGTTGATCAGGCCATCGAGCGGGATGACCTGGCTGTTGCTGACGAACTGCGGCAACTGCGGGTATTCGATGGTGGCGACGTCCGGGCCGTTACCTGCCGTGATGGCGGTGGAAAGTTTGGCGTAGCCGCCGTTGGCGCCGTTGGGGATGGTTTCGAAGCTGACCTTGATCTTGTCCTGGCTGGCGTTGAACGCGTCAGCCACTTTGTCCATGCCTGCCAAGGAGGACCAGAAGGTGATGGATCCTGACGGATCTTCCGTGGGCGTGGGAGCAGAGGAAGTGCTGGGGCCCGTGCCGCAGGCTGCGAGCAGCAGGGTGCTGGCGGCCAGGCCGGCCACCCCTGTAAATAGGTGACGACGCTTCATGGTGTTCTCCTTTGAAGACTGTGCGATGCGAAGAGGGAACATGTGGTTGGGGCCACAGGCGATGGATCCATGTAATCCGCAAGTTCGAACATCTTCAATATTTCAAACAAATTCAAACATTCTGCTGGGGAAAAATCGCCGTCAGGGGCAGATGAGGCCAAAGAATCTGCAACCGTTTGTGTTTGAACGAACAGAAACGCTGGACGACGTTCGCTCGACGCTGCTATGAATTCTGGACACCCGAACGGCGACTACTGAAAAAGTCACTACCTAAGAACAGGGATTCCAATGGAGAAATCGAACATCAGCAGGCGGGCAGTCCTACAGGTCGGCGGTGCTGCGTCCCTCGCCGCCGCCATCGGCATGGCAGCCGGCCAACCGGCGTCGGCGTCCGCCTTCCTTGCGTCCAAGCCGAAGGCGACGGAAATCCTGGACCTGGGTCCCGCCGTCGTGCAGTTCTCGCTGATGAGCGGGCTGCTGGTGGGCGACGTTCTTTACATCGGTTCCCGCAACCTGGAGCCGGTCCGGATCATCGCCTTCCATGTCCCCACCGGAAAGGTCATCGGCCAGACCGAGCTCACCAACGGGCACTCCATCCAGACCCTGGCTGCTGACGCCTCGGGCCGTTACCTCTACGCCGGTGTTCTGCAGAAGTCGACCGGCACGCAGCCGAACCTCTTCCGCTGGGACCTCAACAGCCTTGGCACCAAGGCCGCGGCGATTGGCTACATCGGCGACCGGGATGTCCGTGACCTCAGCGTGGCGCCCAACGGACGCCTCTATATTGTCGGTGGCGGAAGCCCCACGGCGCCGGCGCTGTGGGAGTTCGACCCCGCAACCAATCAGATCACCAGCCTCGGCATCCCCGATGCCGGCGCCACTCTTGCCCGTGCCGTGGCCGCTACCGACTCCACGATCTTCTTCGGTGCCGGCAGCACGCTCAATGGTGGCAGCGGCGCCAGCCGGGCCTGTTTGTTTGCTTACGACCGCGCTGCCAAGACCTTCACCAACGTCACTCCGGCTGAAATGCTGAAGGATCCCAGCATCCGCGACCTTGGCATCGTGGGAGACAAACTGATGGTGAGCTCCGCCGGTTCACTGGAGAACTCCAAGATTGCCGCTGTGAACCTCAGCAACCCGAAGACGTATGTGCAGGCCCTGTCCGAGGGGAAGACTGCCAAGAACTTTGCGGCCATCGGGGATAAGGTCTACTTCGCCAACGAGACCGGGCTGGTGGCCTACAGCTTGTCCGCCAACGCAATATCGGCTGTGCCGTACCAAGGGCCTTCGTTGGGTGAAATCTGGGGCGTCGACGCCTTGGGCGGCAAGCTGCTGGTCACCTCGGGCTACGGCTTCGTCGCTGAAATTGACCCGGCAACCGGAACCACCAGAACTACCGACCTCGGCGAAGCCGGCGCACCCTCTGATCCGCAATCGGTGATGGGAATTGCTGCCGGAGCAGGCTACGTCTATGTGGGAGGCAACGGCGTCATTGCGCGCCGCTCGCTCCGGACAGGGGACGTTGCCAATATGCTCGCCCCTGGTGAAGCGAAAGATGCGATCGTGGTCAACGGTGCCCTGTATACAGGGCAGTACAGTGGCCAGGGCATTTGGAGCTACGACCCCCGGAATGGGAAGCCGATCACGCAGGTGGCGGAATTCCCCAAGGAACAGAACCGACCCCTGGACGTCTGCTGGGACGAGCGCAACAAACTGGTCCTCGTGGCGGCGCAGGCGGACACCGAGGGCGGTGGTTCGCTGTGGACTTATGACCCGCGCACCGGTAAGAAGGGCTTCTTCCTGAATCCGATCGACAACGTGCAGTTGCTCCGGGCGGTGGCATCCCGCGACGGCGTGGCCTATTTGGGGGGCGGCAATCCAGGTCTCGATGGCGCAGGAACCGTGGTGGCATTCAACCCTGTGGCAGGGAAGGAATTGTGGCGACTGGATGCCGGGGAAGGGGCAGGCATCGCGGCCCTCGCCGTACAGGGTAAGTACCTCTACGGTGTGACGCGCAAGGGCGGTCTTTTTGTCATGGACCTCCCCAAACGCAAGATTGTGCACCGCTCGGACATCAGCGCCGTGAGTTCCGGCTTCGCCGCCTTGGTGACAAACCGCGGTGCTGTCTACGGCGTCTCGAATACGCACGTCTTCCGCTTCGATCCCAAGACCTTCGAGGTAGCCACCGTGGTAACTGATATCGACGGCGCCTGGTACAGCGGCGCACATATCAACAACGATGAGGACGGTTACCTTTATACGATGCGGGGCCGGAACCTCGTGCGGATCGACGACCACCCCCGGCGGTAGTGGCTGGCGTTGCGGGGCCTGCTCTGCGCGCTCTGGCGAGTGTTTTACGCGCAGAGCGGGCCCCACAACGTTGTTTGTATTCGGTCATTTATGCTTGTTTGAACATTGGGATTCCGGAAGAGGATTGGCATGCTCAGCGGGGAACGCCACGAGAAGATACTCCGTGAGTTGGAGCTGCGCGGGACCCTGACCGTGAACGACTTTGCCGAAAAGAGCGGCCAGTCCACCATGACCATCCGCCGGGACCTGACGCAGCTTGCTGCCCAGGGCCTGCTGCGAAGGGTCCATGGCGGGGCAGTCCGGATAGTCGTGGAGCGCCCCGGTGACACTGTCCACAGAAGGCCGCGCCAGCCGCTGGCTACCCTTGGACTGATCGTTCCCACCACCGGCTACTACTTCCCGGAAGTCATTCGTGGCGCTGAAGCCGCAGCCAGGGCGCTGAATGCGCGCCTCATCCTGGGTGTCAGCAACTACTCCGAGGAAGACGAGTTCCGGCAGCTCCAGCGCATGGTGGCCAACGCCGTCGACGGCATACTCCTGGCAACCGCTGGACCCCTTGAGCCCGGTTCGCCGACGTTCGAATTGCTGTCCGGACTGCGCATCCCCGTGGTGCTCGTGGAACGCTCAAGCCGGGTTTTCGAATCAGTGATGTCCGATCACAGTTACGGCGCCGAGCTTGCCATCGAGCACCTTGCTTCCTTGGGCCACCGCCGGATCGGGCTGGCCATCGCCACCAGCCCCACGGCCCCTTGGCTCCGTGAAAGCCATGAGCGCATGGTAGCTAAGTTGGGACTGGAAACTGATGCTCCCATCATGGAATATGTACGGTCAGTAGTGGGCGCAGGCAACAACCAAAAGGAGTTCGCAAAATTCCTGAAAGATTGCCGGCGCACTGGGACGCACGCTGTCCTGGTCCTTCCCGATGAGGAAGCCATCACCCTGATCAACCTCGCTGAGGAGTCCGGCGTCGACGTGCCTGAGGACCTGGCGATCGTCGCCTATGACGACGAAGTGGCCGACCTCGCTCCCGTACCCCTGACCTCGATCGCCCCGCCAAAACGCGACGTCGGATACGCGGCGGTGACCATGTGCATGGAACGCCTCGCGGGAAAGACAGGGTCTGTGGTGTCGCCTGCCCTCCGTCGCGTGAGCCTTGCCCCGAAGCTGATCATCCGGGAGTCAACGGTGATAGGGGAGGACGCGGAGTAGGGAGCCACTCGACTCGCGGACTTCAGCGGGACATGTCAATGGCCGTTCCGAGACCGTTC
Source organism: Arthrobacter sp. AK01 (assembly GCF_021109375.1). Taxonomy (NCBI): domain Bacteria; kingdom Bacillati; phylum Actinomycetota; class Actinomycetes; order Micrococcales; family Micrococcaceae; genus Arthrobacter; species Arthrobacter sp. AK01. The sequence goes on along the minus strand of NZ_JAJOHP010000002.1, from coordinate 134,927 downwards.
CGGAGGGCCGCGTCATAGAGCAGCCGGCCGATGGCCAGGTCCTGCATGCCGATGCCGACTGAATTGAAAAGAGTGACGTCGTCGTCGTTGTCACGCCCGGCCAACTGACCGGTAATGACCGCGCCGAGCTCACCCCGCACGTCGTCGAGCGACATGAATCCTTCGGACACGGCCAGCATGAGGTCGCCTGACTTCTGGACGGCGGTTTCCATGTTGTCGACGAAAACCCTGGAGCGGCCCATCCCGTCCGCATCTATTTCACGGTGGGTGGGCCGGGGGCGGGCCCCCACCGCGTTGATGTGAAGCCCCGGACGGAACCATTCGCCGTGGACCAGCGGCTCTACGGACGGTGTAAGCGTGCAGAGGACATCAGCGGCCTCCACCGTTTCCTGGACACTGGATGCTGCCACGATCTCGATGGCGCGATGCGTGGTCCTCGCCTGGAAGGCTTGGACAGTGGCGTTGGTGCGGGACCAGACGACTACCTTCCTGATGGGTAGCACGTGCAGCATGGCCTCGACATGGGCAATCGCAAGGGCGCCTGCGCCGATCAGGCCGAGTGTTGAACTGTCGGGCCGGGCAAGGTACTTGCTCGCCACAGCGCTTGCCGCAGCCGTCCGGACCCGCGTGGGAACTCTGCCGTCGAGAAGGGCGAGGGTTTCCCCAGTGAGCTGGTCCGCCAGCAGGATGCTTGAACGCTGCGTGGGGAGTCCGGCCTCGCGGTTGGCGGGAATATCGGACAGCAGCTTCACGGCCGCGAGTCGCTGTGTATCGGCCAGTCCGGACATGAGCAGATACCGTGCGTCCGAAGACGGCAGGTGAAGGGACAGCGGAGCTGGCTGCTGGGCGGTGCCTCGGGCGATATCGACGAATCCACGTTCGACGGCGGATATCGTTTCGGACATGCTGGCCAGATCTTCAAGGGCTGAAGCGGTGAGAATGAGTGTCATGGGCACCTTCGGAGGTTGAGCGCTATGAATCGGAGTCGACTGCGCTCAAGGTATACCAAGCTTGAAATCCCCGTCAATGATCCGCTGGATAACTCGCTGGATCACGGTGTTAATTAGTCACCCAACGACACCAACTCATATAGATAACTCTACTTGGTATACCAGCTATCCGGACCCGAGATGCAGGCGGGCCCTCTCCATCTAGGGAGCGATGTGGGACCTTCGCGCATCAAAAATTCTGTTTGGTATGCCAAGTGGCAACTCCCATATCTCAATTGATAGCTGAATCCCCTGGTTGCCTAGAAAATATTCGGAATCTTTTGCCTTGACTATTGCCATGGGATACCAAATGAATCTACTGTGTGCCTATCTAGTTCACGTGACGATCGTCATGAAAGTGGGAGATTTGGGATGCAGGACATGATTATCGAGCGCGTACGGCTGGCTCATGGATCGCGGCCAGTGGACCTGCTCGTCCAGGACGGCCTCATCGCACAGATTCAGCCAGCTGGCATCATTGACCCCGCTACGGCGGTGCGCGAGGACGGTGCTGGTGCGCTCGCCCTGCCCGGAATGGTCGACGCCCATTGCCACATCGATAAGACCCTCTGGGGCCGCAGCTGGGTTCCGCATTCCGCGGGGCCCGCGCTCGAGGACCGCATCGCCAACGGCGAGCGGGGCCGCGCGGAGTTCGGCCTGCCGAGCCGCGACAGTGTGTACGCGCTGCTCGGGCAGATGGCCGCCGCGGGGACGACCCTCGCCCGCACCCACACCGATGTCGATCCCGACATCGGGCTCCGCGGTCTCAAGCTCGTCGCCGGCGTCGCCGAAGAGCTGGCCGACGTGATCGACGTCGAACAGGTCGCTTTCCCGCAGGGCGGACTGCTGACCCGTCCCGGCACGGCCGAGCTGCTTGAGTCGGCTCTTCAACAAGGGCTTGTCGGATGCCTGGGAGGCATCGACCCCGCCGCGCTGGAGCGTGACTCGGTGCGTCACCTCGATCTGATCTTTGGGCTCGCCAAAACCTACGGCACACGGCTCGACATCCACCTGCACGAGCGTGGCACTCTGGGCGCGCACACGATGGAACTCATCATCGAGCGAGTGCTGCGGCACGGGCTCGAGGGCAGGGTCGCCATCTCGCACGGCGTAGCCGTCATCGAGGTCGACCAAGCCCAGTCCGAGCGGATCTCGGAGGGCCTCGCGGAAGCAAGGATCTCCCTGCTGACGGCAACGGTCTACAACACGCCGGTGCTGCCGATTGCCGAGCTGCGAGGGCGGGGTGTCAACATCGGCGCAGGCAATGACGGCGTGCGGGATCACTGGGGACCGTACGGTAACGGCGACATGCTCGACCGCACCTTTCACCTGGCATATCGCAACGGTTTTCGCACGGACGAACAGATCTACTCGGCATTCGACGTCGCAGTCACCGGCGGGGCCCTCGCCCTCGGGCGCGAACCCGCCCGGATCGAACCCGGCGCACCCGCCGATCTCTTCCTCATCGATGCAGCGAGCATCGGCGAGGCAGTAGCAGCCCGGACGCCACGGCGGCTCGTGCTGAAACGCGGCAAGGTCGTCGCGCGCCAGGGGAACCCCCTGCGCGCGGGATGACCCAGGCCCCGGCGAGCGGGATCCCGCTCGCTTGCTCCCCCCAACCAGTTCCGCATCCCGCGGAACTCCGCCCCGAAAGGCAAGAACAATGTCGTTCTACCGCAACACCTACGCACGCCGCGCTGCGGCCATCATCGTGGCAGGGGGCCTCGCCGTGCTCGCCATGACCGGCTGCGGCGTCTCAGGCTCCACGGCCACGGCCGCCGGGCCATCGGAGAAAACTGCCGTCCTCGATGAGAAGGCGCCCCTCTTTGACCTGCTGCCGCAGAAGGTCAAAGACAAGGGGGTGCTTACCGTCGCCACACAGCCCGACTTCGAGCCGGCCAACTTCACCCCGGCCGGCGAGACCGGCATCCAAGGCTACAACGTCGATCTCATGGAGTCGATGGCGAAGCAGCTCGGTATCCCGGTCAAGTGGGAGAAAGTGCCATTCGACCAGATCCTGATCGGCATGCAGAGCGGAAAGTTCGACGCGGCGATCGCCGGTATGACCGACCGCAAGAAGCGGCAGGAACAGGTCGACTTCATCGATTACCAGTGGGCCGGCACGGTCTTCATGGTGCAGAAGGGCAATCCCAAGGGCATCACGAGCGCCGTCGACGGCGGCTGCGGCGTCAAGATCGGCGACGTAAAGGGCTCCGACGCCCACCGCCTCGTCGACCTGATGGCCGCAGCCTGCACCGCGATCGGGAAGCCTGCCACCGAGCTCATCTCCTTCCCGAACTCGAGCGATAAGAATCTGGCGCTAACCTCCGGCCGCATCGACGCCATCTTCTGGCCCGATATGGCGGTCTCGGTCATCCAGCGCGAGACCGGCGACAAACTGGAGTCGCTCCCCGTAGATTTCGAGGAGAAGGTCTACCTTGGCATGACTTTCAACAAGGCACAGACCGACCTTCGCGACGCTTTCCTCACCGCCCTCAAAGCAATCCACGAGGACGGCTCATACGACGGAATCCTGAAGAAGTGGCACGTTGAGGTCATCGACCTCGACACCCCGGGCATCAACCTGGCGAAGAAGTGATCATGCCCGACATCACTCAGTCACCACTCCCGACCTCGACGATGCCGTCGCACTTTGTACGCAGGGCCGGCGACGAGCCACCCGTGCAGGACGCACCGATCCGTGCGAAGCGGCGACCCCAGTACGGCCAGATCGTCACGGGCTTCGTTGCCATCGCGCTGCTGGTCCTCTTCATCCAGTCCCAGGCCCAGAACCCCAATATGGAGTGGAACGTCACCTGGGAGTACATGTTCAACCCGGTGGTGCTCCAGGGCGTCGGCGTAACGATCCAGTTGGCGATCTTCGCCATGCTCATCTCCATCGTGCTCGCCTTCGGCATCGCATTGATGATCCAGAGCAACAACAAGGTGGTCAGTGTTATCGGACGCGCTTACGTTTGGTTTTTCCGCGGAGTCCCGATGCTTGTTCAGGTTCTGCTCTGGTTCAACCTTGCAGTGCTCTTTCCCGTGATCCTCGGACAGGATACGAACGCCCTCATCTCGGGCTTCACGGCAGGCCTCATCGCCCTCTCACTCGCCGAGTCGGGCTACATGGCCGAGATCATCCGGGGCGGCATCATCTCGGTGCCGACTGGCCAGACCGACGCGGGCGTGAGCATCGGCCTCACCCGCAACCAGGCCCTGGCCCGCATCGTGCTGCCCCAGTCGATCAGGGTCATCATCCCGCCCACCGGCAACCAGTTCATCGGCATGCTGAAGGCAACCTCGCTCGTGTCAGTGATCGGCGGCAGCGACCTGCTGACCCGTGTCCAGCTCATCTATGGGCAGAACTTCAAGATCCTGCCCCTGCTGATTGTTGGGGTGCTCTGGTACCTGATCTTGGTGACCATCGCCGGCACCGGGCAGCATTTCCTTGAGCGTCGCTTCAACGCCTCGCAGCCCGGGTCACGGCGTTCCTCCAAGAGCGCGAGGCCGGCGAAGACCACGAATATTCGGACCATCATCGGAGGTGCGCTGTGGCGCAAGTAGCTCCCGCAGGACCGTCGACCGACACCATGCTGCGTATCGACGGCGTGCACAAGTGGCTCGGGCACAACCATGTGCTCCGAGGCGTGGACCTCGAGGTGCGAACCGGGGAGATCGTCTGCATCCTTGGGCCGTCGGGCTCTGGCAAGAGTACGTTGCTGCGGTGCATCAACCACCTTGACCCCGTCGACGGTGGCGTCATCGAGGTGAACGGGGAGCGCGTCGGCTACCAACTGCACGACGGGCAGCTCTACGAACAGAGCGAACGCCGCGTGGCCAAGGCACGCCAGCACATCGGCATGGTGTTCCAGCACTTCAACCTGTTCGGTCACATGACAGCCCTCGACAACGTCACCTATGGCCCGGCCCGGGTCCTGGGCCGCCCGCGTCGGGAGGCAGTCGCGAACGCGCGGCAGCTGCTGGCCAAGGTCGGCCTGGCAGATAAAGACGACTCGTACCCCAGCCAGCTCTCGGGCGGCCAGCAGCAGCGTGTGGCGATCGCCAGGGCGCTCGCCATGGAGCCTCGACTCATGATGTTCGACGAACCGACCAGTGCGCTCGACCCTGAGCTCGTCGGCGAGGTGCTGCAGACGATGAGGCAGGTGGCTGAGGAGGGCATGACGATGATCGTTGTCACCCACGAGATCGGCTTTGCCCGCGAGGTCGCTGACCGGGTGGTCTTCATGGACCAAGGCCGTGTGCTTGAGGACGGACCGGCACGCGACGTGCTCGACAACCCGCAGCACGAACGCACAGCGTCCTTCCTGAGCCGCGTGCACTGAGTCCGAATAGATAGAGGAACAGAATGACTGACAAGAAATTTACCCTGAGGAACGTGCGCCCGTGGGGCGCCGAGGCTGCGGACATCACGATCAGTGGTGGCGTCATCACGGAGGTGGCACTCGCCGGGGGCACGTTCGACGCCGGTGACCTTGACGGTGGCGGTTTGCTGGCTGTGCCCGGGTTCATTAACGCACACGCCCACGTCGACAAAAGCTGGTGGGGCAAGCCGTGGGTGTCGTACACCTATTCCGACCACCCGACCGTCGAGGGCTGGATCGCGAACGAGCGCGCAGAGCGCGGGAATTACGACATCCCGAACGTGAATTCGGCCGTAGCGGTGCTGCGCGAGTTCCTCCGTCACGGCACCACAGCGACCCGTACGCACATCGACGTCGACCTCGGCATCGGGCTGAAGGGCCTCGAGACCGTGCAAGCCGCGGTCGCTGAGCTGGATGGGGCGATCCAGGTCGAGACGGTCGCTTTCCCGCAAGACGGCGTTCTTCGCAGGCCGGGCGTGCTGCGGCTGCTCGACGAGGCTGCCCAGGCCGGGGCGGATGCCATTGGCGGCCTCGATCCGGGCACCATCGACGGCGACGTCGAAGGCCAGCTCGACGGGTTGTTCCAGATTGCCGTGGAGCGCGGCGTTGGCCTTGACCTGCATCTGCATGACTTCGGCTCGCTCGGCGCCTACGAGTACCGTCAGGTGATCCGCCGCACCATCGACGCCGGCCTCCAGGGCAGGGTGAACATCTCCCACGGTTTCGCCATGGGCTCATTGCAGAAGGGCGTGCAGGAGGAGATCATCGAGGGGCTTGCCGAGGCGGGCATCTCGTGGACCACCGTCGCGATGAGCGGCACCGCGCCGCTGCCCTGGCAGCAGCTGAGGGATCGCGGCGTTCCGCTGGGCCTCGGCACCGACGGCATCCGCGACCTGTGGTCGCCGTTCGGCGACGGGGACCTGCTGCGCGTGGCATTCGCCTTCGCGCGCCTGCATGGGTTCCGCCATGACGATAAGCTCACCAACGCGGTCGAGTACGCGACCAAATACGGCGCGCCTTTCGTCGGTCGGGAGCAGCACGACCTCGTCGCCGGTGCACACGCGGACATCGTGCTCCTCGACGCCGAGAACGTGCCGGACGCGCTCGTGCGCTGCCCCCAGCGGCGGCTCGTGGTCTCGGCAGGCCGCGTCGTCGCCCGCGACGGCGAAGTGCTGGTCTGACGCCACGCCCGCAGCACCTGATCGTTACGATCCTGGCCGCTGCGGGCACCGTGGGGTAGTCCGCTGACGACTACTTCCGGATCATGTCCAGGACAGCATCCCGCATGCGGCCCATGGTCTTTGCATCCTTGGCTTCGACATTGAGCCGAAGCAATTCTTCGGTGTTCGACGCCCGGAGGTTGAACCACCACTCTCCCGACTCTGCGATCACGCTCAGTCCATCCAGGTCATCAATGCGGACACTGGTTGATTGATCGTAGGTTTGGCGCACGTCCGCAATGGCTTGGGCGACATCCACCACAGTTGAGTTGATTTCGCCGCTGGCAGAGTACGGCTCGTATTGCCTTACAAGCTTGGAAAGAGGCGCGGGCTGCCCGCCCAGGGCGGCGAGGACGTGCATCGCTGCCAGCATCCCGGTGTCCGCGTTATAGAAGTCACGGAAGTAGTAGTGGGCCGAATGTTCTCCACCGAACACGGCGTCCTCTTCGGCCATTTGCGCCTTGATGAACGAGTGGCCTACTCGGGTACGGACCGGCCGGCCACCTGCAGCCTGAACAAATTCGGGCACTGACCGGGACGTTATCACGTTGTGGATGACCACTGGATCGGCCTGGCCCGCTGCTTGGACCCTTGAAATCTCGCGTACCGCGATCATGGAGGTAATCGCCGACGGCGTGACTGGTTGTCCGGTCTCGTCGACCACGAAACAGCGGTCAGCGTCGCCGTCGAATGCCAGTCCAAGGTCGGCGCCGTGCTCCAGCACGGCAGCCTGCAGATCCCTGAGATTATCCGGCTCCAAGGGATTGGCTGGATGGTTGGGGAACGTGCCGTCCAACTCAAAGTAGAGCGGAACGATGGCCAGCGGTAAAGCTTCCAATATCTGGCTGCCCAACACTGCGGGAACGGTCAGCCCGGCCATGCCGTTTCCGGCGTCGACGACGACTTTGAGAGGTCGCACGGCGCTTAGGTCCACGAGCGAACGCAGCTTGCGTGCGTAGTCCGCAAGGACGTCGAGCGGGGCCACGGTCCCAACTGTTTCGGCCCCAAGGAAGCCGTGGTCCAGATAGCGCTGGGCGAGGTCCCGGATGTCGAACAGCCCTGAGTCCGAGGAGATGGGGACTGCTCCGGCCTTGGCCATCTTGATCCCGTTGTACTGGGCTGGGTTATGGCTTGCTGTGAAGATAGCACCCGCCGCGTTCAGGGCGCCGCAGGCAAAGTAGAGCTCGTCGGTGGCGATGAGCCCGAGGTCGTAAACGTTGGCGCCCCGGGTTGCTGCACCTTGTGAGAACGCCGAGACGAACCCGCGGGACGAAGGGCGCATGTCACCCCCGCAGAACACTGTCTTGCCCGCAAGGTCCAAGACATCCACAAAAGCTGCCCCGATGGCCTCTGCGACGTGATCGGTCAGCGAAGAGCCGACTATGCCACGGACGTCGTAGGCCTTGAAAGACGTGGAAAGATCCATATTTCTCCTTGCGCGCACGCATCAATGACAGGAAGCGAACGAATTGTGTTGGAAAAGCAACACTATCAGGTAGCTAGCGGCGGGCCTTCACCTAGCGAATGCCGAAGTCCGTATCTGTGTAGGCACCGACGCGTCGACCAGAACCCTCGGCACAGCCGCAGGTGTTATCAACTTCTAGCCGAACGGCCACAGGGTCGGAAGCATCAATCCTGAGTTCAACAGGTTCGCCCTTGGTTGTGGAAACGCGGAGGGTGCCTTCTTTTGATGAAGTGATGGACATGAGAGTCCTTTCGATGGTTGGGGATCTTGAGTTTGTTGGGCGGGTTTCAGCCCATAGCGTCCAGCACACCGCGAATAATGGTGGCGGCTGCTCCGACATAGGCCAGGATGATCAGGAGAATCTGGGCGGCCCTGGTGGAAACCCGCTTGGATGCGAGGTCACCCAGAACCAGTCCGACCAGGCAGGCGGCGGCGACCGCGAGCCACATTGTCATCGGCAGGACAGGAAACGAGGCTGGTGCGGTGACCGCCTTGGAGATCAGGGACAGCGAGCCGATGGTGAAAAAGTAGGGTTGCATTGTGGCGGCGAACGACTTGTGCTGCCACCGGGTGGCGATGGAGTACATACTTACCGCCGGTCCGCCCACCCCTGCCGCAGTATTCATGAAGCCGCTGAGCCCACCTGCGGTGAAGAGGTAGCGACGACGCTGGGGCAGGACGGCTGACTTCATGACCAGCAGGACTGTCAGGCCCACGGCAAGGGTCACTCCGATCGAGATCTCCAGCACCGACGGTGGCAGATAGCGGATGAGGATCGCCGCGGGGACAATGCCCAGGAGGGCTGACGCGGCCAGTGCCAGGTATCTTTTCCAGTCAATGTCCCGCCTGACGCGGAAGATGATCGCTCCGGCCGTCACGGCTCCGCAGACATTGACCAGCACCACGCCTTCAACAGGGCCCAGGAGCAGGACCAGGAACGGGGCCGCCACCAAAGCGAATCCCATGCCGGTGACGCGCTGCATCCCGGCACCCATGACGACTGCTCCCAGAACAAGTCCTGTGGTCAGCATTTATGGCCTCCAGGCTACGTACTGGACCTCCTCGAACTCCTCCAGGCCCAGACTTGATCCTTCCCTGCCCAGGCCGGACTGCTTGGCGCCGCCCATGGGTGTAAAGGCCACGGAAGGGAGGGGATCGTTGACTCCAACAATGCCTGCCTCCAGCTGTTCGGGGATATCCCAGGCGCGCTTGGAACTGCTGCTCCAGACGTACGCGGCCAGACCCATTTCGGTGGCGTTCGCCTTGCGGATCGCTTCCTCTTCCGAGGAGAAGGTCACCACGCCTGCTGCGGGGCCGAAGACTTCCTCGCTCACCAAGGGCGCGTCGTCGGGAACATCGGCCAGGAGTGTGGGGGCCACGAAGGAACCCTGGGTAGGAACCTGGGTCCGTTCGGTGACCCGGCGGGCTCCACGGCTGAGGGCATCGTCCACCAGGGCCTGGACAGCGGCCACGCGCTCGGCGTCGATGACGGGACCAAGATCCGGTACGGGTGTCCCGCCGTCGGGAACACCATGCCCAATGGTCATCGCATCAAATTTGGCAGCAAGTTTCCGGGCGAATTCGTCCGCGATGCTGTCTTGGACCAGGAATCGGTTTGCGGCGACGCAGGACTGTCCTGTGTTGCGGAGCCTTCCGAGTACAGCCCCCTCGACGGCGGCGTCGAGGTCTGCGTCTTCGAAGACGATGAACGGCGCGTTGCCGCCGAGCTCCAGCAACGGCCTCACTACACGTTCGGATGCCGAGGCCATGATCTGGCGGCCCACCCCGGTGGACCCCGTAAAGCTGACGGCGCGGACAGCGGGATGCTTGAGCAGGGCGCCGGTGATTTCGCGTGAAGGGCCGTGGACCAGATTGACGACGCCGGCGGGGAACCCGGCATCGTGCAGGATCTCAAACAGCCCGGTCGCAGCCAGCGGTGCCTTCTCAGAGACCCGGCCCACCACAGTGCAGCCGGCGGCGAGCATGGCAGCGAGTTTGCGGGCTTGGATGGAAACGGGAAAATTCCATGGGGTGAGGCTAAGTGCGACTCCGATGGGCCTGCGAGTGCTGAGGTGCCGGCGGCCGCGGAGCTCGGGTGGGCTGACGGTGCCAGTGGTGCGGCGTACTTCCTCGGCGAACCAGCGGAAGTATTCCACTGAGAAGTCCACTTCGCCTTGCGCCTCGGGGAGTCGCTTGCCGGCTTCCAACGCCAGGGTGAGCGCCAGTTCGTCGCGGCGTTCGGACAACAGCGCAGCGGCATTGTGGAGGAGGTCGGCGCGGGTGCGGGCCGTGGAGCGAGACCAGTCACCAAATGATTCGGCGGCAGCGTCAGCGGCTTTGGTTGCGTCCTCGGCAGTTCCCCAGGCCACCTCGCCTACGGTGCTCCCGTTCCCGGGGTCTGTCACGTCCTTGGACGTTCCTGCTGAGTGCCAGGTTCCGTTAATCAGGTGTTGTGCTGATTTCAGGTTCACTTTGTGTTGCCTTTCGTTGGCTGGGAGGGGTGCGCTGTCCGGCGCGCGGAACGGTGCCTCATCCCTTGCTGGCGCCTGCGGTGATGCCCGCGACGAAGTAGCGCTGAAGGAAGACGTAGGCCACCACCACAGGCAGGGAGGCAAGGATGACTCCGGCGAACAGCAACGGGTAGTTGGTTTGGAATTCTCCCTGGAAGCTCAGCAGGGCCAGCGGCAGGGTGCGGTTACCGGGGGACTGGATGAACAAGAGGGGGTACAGCAGTTCATTCCAATGGATGACGAACAGGAAGATGGCAGCAGCGGCTATCGAGGGCGCCGAGAGCGGGAGTGCGATGGATACGTAGGTCCGCCAAGGTCCGGTGCCATCTATGGAGCATGCTTCGTAGAGTTCTTTGGGCAGTGTGCGCATGAAACCGCCGAGGATGAAGACGGCGATGGGCAGTGTGGAGACGATGTTGGCCACGATGAGGCCGGTGAGGTTGTCCAGAAGGCCCATGCGGCCGAACAAGACATACAACGGCACCATGTTGGCTTGGGCGGGGATGGCCATTCCCAGAACCAGGAATCCGAAGATGGCCCAGGATGCGAAGCCCCTCAGCCGGGCGACCGCATAACCAGCGAGGCTGGCAATGAAGAGTGTGATGGGAACGGAGATGCCGGTGACGATGACGCTGTTCAGGAAGGACGAGCCCAGGTCCTGGCCGCCAATGACTTCCGCGAAATTATCGGGCGCCAGGGACTGGGGCAGGCTGAAGGGACCCTCGAAAAGTTCCTGTGTGGACTTGAAGCTGCCGAACAGCACAACGGTGATGGGGACGATAATGATGACCGCATAGATGGCAAGGATTCCGCGGCGGCTGATTGATGCAAGCATGCTGTCATTCCCCCTTCGGGGTCAGACGGAGCAACCGGCGCTGCAGCCAGGTAACCAAGGCGATCATCCCCATGAAGATGATTGACTGAGCGGCGGCATATCCGAACTCCGAGTTGGCAAAAGTGCTGTAAATGCGGGTGGAGAGAATGTCCAGGGACCCTTTGGGTGGGTTGCCCGCGATACCCAGGATCAGGTCGAAGGCCTTGAACGATTGCACCGTGGTGTAAGCGACGACGATGGACGTGGCCGGGGCTACGAACGGCCAGGTGATGGACTTGAACTGCTGCCATTTGTTGGCTCCGTCCATCTCGGCCGCTTCGTACAGTTCGCGGGGAATGGCCTGAAGACCTGCGATGTAGACCACCATCATCTGGCCCGCATGGAACCAGACTTGCGTGACGGCTACCCAGTACAGTGCCTGGGAATTGTTGCCCAGGTAGGAACCTTGAAGCCCCTCCAAGCCGATGGCGCCCAGTGCCGAGTTGGCGAGACCGAAGTTGGGATCGTAGATGAACTTCCAGATGAAGGCCACCGATACTGAGGACAGGATGGTGGGGAAGAAGAACAAAGCGCGAAGCACCACGTTCCCCCGGGAATTCTTTGTCAGCAGCAGCGCGAGCAGTAAGGAGAACAGCGTTTGTGCAATGACCACCAGCAAAACGAACTTCAGGTTGTTGGTCAGGGCGTTGGTGAACAGTGAATCCTTGGTGAAGGCCCGGACGAAATTGTCCACACCCACGTAATTGAAGGCTGCCGAGAATCCATTCCAGTCCGTGATGGCGTACTGGAACGCCTGCAGCGTGGGCATCACCAGGAACACGGCGATGATGGCCACCGCTGGCAGCGGGAAGAGGTAGAGGGCAGGATTCACGCGGGTTGGGGACCGGCGCTTCTTCGATGCGGCTTCCATAGTGCTGTCCGGCGCCTTTCGCTTGGGAGCCGTTCCGGTATGGGTACTCACAGCCGTTCGTCGACAATCTTCTGGGCTGCCTCGGCTGCTTGTTCAGGGCTGGTGCCTGAAATGACAGCCGTTGCGCTGGCTTCAACGGCGTTGCGGACGTCCAGGTTCTGGAACTGGAACCGGGCGGCCAAGGCCGTCTTCTTGTCCAGCCACGGGCTCAAACGCTTGAGGTCCGAGTTGGTGTATTCGACGTCCTTGACGGACACATGCTGGGCCGTCTGGTTGGCGTAGTAGCCAGCGTTGGCAGGTTCGGACAGGAAGTCAATCCATGCTGCGGCGGCCGCCTGGTTCTTGCTGGCGGAGTTGACGCCCAGGATGAACGTGGCATTGTAGGCGCCCTCATACTTGGCGTTGCCGTCCGTGGACGTGTTGGGGAAGACCAGCTCGATGGGGAACGTCGCACCCAGGTTGCGGACAGCTGCGATGTGGTACGAGCCCGTGGCCAGCATCGCGGCCTTGCCTTGGGAGAAGAGATTCTGTGCAGGCTCCACAGCAGTACCTGTGGCATTGGGCTGGAGGTAGGGGACCAGATCCTTGTACTGGTTCAACATCCTGATGAACCAGTCATCCGTGCACTTGAGCTTGCCCTGTTCGATTTGGGCACACATGTCATCCACCGGGGCGTTGTTGGCAATCATGCAGTTGAAGAGCTGGCCACCATTTCCAACGTCGCCGCCGGGCCAGGAGATGGGGACGACGCCGGATGCAGCCAACTTTTCGCACATGCCCAGGAAGGCGTCCCAGTCTTTTGGCGCCAGTTCGGCGCCGGCTTTGTCGAACAGGTCCATGTTGGCCATCGGCATGGGGAAGACCACCTGATACGGCAGGCCCAATTGGCTGTCGCCCGACTGTCCGGCCGTCAGAAGGCCCTTCTGGTAATTGCCAACAGCTTTGCTGTTCTTCAGCTCGGTGTAGATTCCGGCTTCACTGAAATTGTTGAACTGGGCACCGCGGAAGGTGGCAAACGCGTCACCGATGGCCGCGCCACGCACCTTTTGCAAACCCTGGGCGTTGTAGTCGTTGGACGTGGAGATATCCTGGGCCACCTCCACGCCGGCGTTCTTTGCAGCGAAACGTTTGATGAGTTCGTCGAAGACTGCCTTGTCCTCGCCACGCCAGTGGGCGAAGGACACCCTACCTGTGATGGCACCGGTGGCAGGCGCGGAAGGACCTGTGGCGCCACCTGGGGCAGTGGAGCCGCCGGGGCCGGCGCATGCTGCGGCGGTCGCGCCGAGACCCAGAGCTCCGAGAACGGCCATGGCCTGCCTGCGTGAAATCTGACTCACAATAATCTCCTCGTTGAGTGTTGCTGTGCCTAGTTGTTGGGGAATCGGGCACACATGGTGCCCTGAAGGATCAGGCGGTGGTTCGCTGGGCCGAGACCACCTCGTCGACCACAGCGCAGAGTCGCTGCAGACGACGGACTGCGTCCGTGGACAAGGATTCGACGACGTCGGACGAGCCGATGCAGGACGCCCACACGGCGCGACCGGACAGGAACCCGCTGGCACCTTCCAGGCAAGCCCATCGGACGGCGTCCGGGAAAATCTCCTCCGGTACGCCCGAGGAGAGGACTACCCAGGGACCGTCGATGGCCTTGGTGAGTTCGGCGCAAGCTGCACGGACTTCGGCTTCAGAAGCCTGGCCCTTGAACGGGACCTCCGCTTTATAGAGGTCAGCTCCCAGGCTGCCGAGTTCCTTGGCCGCAGCCAGAATGCCGGCGTTCCAGTCGAAGTCGCCTCCTGCCAGGGGTTTGCGGGAAACAGGTTCGATGATGCTGATCAGCCCGGCGGACTTGCAGCTTTCCACGAATTCGCGGACCATCGCCACCCGCCCTTCGGCGGGCTCATCCGGTCGGTAGAGAACCAGCAGCTTGAGGGCCTTCGCGCCCAGGGCGGCATATTTCTTCGGTTCAACAAGTTTGTCGATGGTCACTTCGCCCACAAGCTCGCCATGGGCAGACTCGAAATGGTCGGCTGAGGCGATGAGCCCGCAGCTTGGGTCAACGACGTTGGCCTCAATGGCCTGATCCAGCGCGAACTGGCGGTCAATGAGAACTCCGGAGGCGTAGGGAGTGAGAATGCGGGCAGCTGCGAGCTTGAAGTCGCGGAGGTCCTCGTCAGTTACGGGTTGGTCGGTGTGCTCGGCAAACATGTTCCGCATGGCTTCGCGCTGGTCAACGGCGAGCATGGCGAAGGCACCCGACGGGCGCTGGAGTGAAGAAAGGTCGATGGTGCTCATTGGCTGCTTCTTTCGGCTAGAGAGTGGGATTGGCGGTAAGAACTGAGGTGACGGTCTGGCGTGGAATCATGGAACGGCCATCCAAACCTGCGCAGGATGCGGAGGCGGTGCGGCCTGCGAATGACGCAGCCTCCACAAGGGGAAGCCCTGCTGCCACGGCTGCCAGGATGGCGCCGTGATAGACGTCGCCGGCGCCCAGTGTGGAGACGATGTCGGCGGGGGTCGACGGGACGTGGAACGGAATGCCATCCCGTTCAAGGCCCCAGGCTCCATCCGACCCCGCCGTGGCGACCACGGCCGAGGCGCCCCCATCTATGGCCCTTTGCAGGAGGACCTCAGGGGCAAGGTCGTCGCCGTACTCGGCCCGCAGGCGTTCGATGGTGGGGACATACAGCTCGACACCCTGAGGGCTGAAGGAGGGAATGGGGTTTCCGGCATCCACGCTGATCCGTAATCCGGGCAGATCTGCTACCGCATTCCAGCCCAAGTGATCCACATGGACCCATGCTGCAGTGCGCAGCAGTTCATGAAAGCGGCTGCCGGCCGGAAAACGGACTGGCGGCACTGGCCGGGTGACGATGGCCCGGCTCTCGCTGGCCTTGCTGACGATAATGACGCTCGCGCCCGTGGCGACCTCAGGGTCACGGATGACAGCGGAAGTGTCCACGCCCTCGGCGTCGAGTCCCGTGATGATCCGGTCGCCTTCTTCGTCCGTGCCGAGGACGCCCGCGAAAGCAGTCCTGGCACCGGCCCGGGCCGCTGCCACGGCTGCCGTGGCGGCCGGCCCACCACCTGCCGTAACGAAATCGGCGGCGACCGTGCGGCTGTCGGCGGCAGGATAATCCTGCACGAGGGCAATGGAGTCCAGAGTGGCACACCCGACAAAAAGCAGGGTTCCGGATTTCGGTTGGGGCACGTTCCACCTCGTTGTAGTTGGACTGGTAGTGAAAAAATATACACACGCTATGTGTGAAAAACAACACATTCGGTATAGTGATGTTCGGGATGCAACGTCGATCCCTTACTCAACGCAGAGAAACGGAGCAATTCATGTCATTGCCTTCTGGAGAGATGGTTCAAACCATTCGCTACGGCCTGATCGGCGCCGGCCACATGGCCCGCGAACATGTCCGGAACCTCGCACTGATACCGGGAAGCCGCATCACCGCGGTTTCTGATCCCACACCTTCCTCCCTTGCGGAGACCTCGCGTGAAATTGGCTACGGGGTGCAGACCTACTCCACGCATCAGGAACTGCTGGCATCAGGGCTTGTGGACGCCTTGGTGATCGCAAGCCCCAACGACACACATCTGGGAATCCTCAAGGACATCTTTGCCAGTGGAACCAACCTCCCCGTCCTGGTGGAAAAGCCGGTGTGCACCAGCGCGGAGCAGGCAGATGAGCTTGAGATACTTGCAGCTGGTTACCCGGCCCCCGTCTGGGTCGCAATGGAATACCGCTACATGCCTCCAGTGCAGGAAATCATCCAGGCCGCTCATGGCGGCAAGCTCGGCACCATCCACATGCTCTCAATCGTTGAGCACCGCTTCCCGTTCCTGCACAAAGTGGACGCCTGGAACAGGTTCGCCGAGCGCACCGGCGGGACCCTGGTGGAAAAGTGCTGTCACTTCTTCGATCTGATGCGCCTGATCCTGCAGGACGAACCCACCCGCGTCTACGCCAGTGGAGGACACGACGTCAACCATATGGACGAGGTCTACGACGGCCGGGTATCGGACATGGTCGACAATGCCTACGTGATCGTGGACTTCAAGGGCGGGCGCCGCGCCATGCTGGAGTTGTCCATGTTCGCCGAGGGGTCCCAGTTCCAGGAAAGAATCTCCGTCGTGGGTGACGCTGCCAAGATTGAAACCCTGATTCCCGTCGCCGCCAACCATTGGATTGAGGGGGACGAAACCGAAGCCACCGTCGAATTCAGCCCGCGTTCGCCGCTTGGCCCTGAAAAGCATGAAGTTCCCGTGGACGAAGCGGTTTTGGCTGCCGGGGCCCACCACGGTTCGACTTACTACGAGCACCTCGGCTACCGGAAGGCCATTCTGGGCGAAGGACCCGTGGAAGTGACTGTCGCTGACGGCCTTCAATCCGTGCGGATGGGCCTCGCAGCGGAGCGCTCCATCGTGGAAGGACGCCCCATTGGACTCCTCGCTACCCATGTTGGTGCGCAGAAGTAAGTAAGATTGTGTTGGAATTACAACACTTTCCCACACCGATGATCGGTCCGGGGGGCGTCAAACGAAGGGAAGCCATGAGCATCGCACGAGAAGAGGCGCCGCTGACACCGCGGCAGCAGACCATTCTGGACGAGCTTGGCAGGCGGGGGTTCCTTTCCACCGCAGACCTTGCCGGCACATTCGACGTGTCGGACATGACGGTCCGCCGTGACACGCGTGCCTTGTCCAAGCTGGGGCTGGTCAAGGTGGTCCACGGTGGGGTCAGCGCTGTCGAAGGTCACGGCCAAAATGCTGACTTCGCTGCGCGCGTCCGGGAGGACGCTGACGCGAAGCAGAGGGTGGCAAAAGCGTGCGTGGACCTCATCGCCGAACGTGATGCGATCATCCTGGACGCTGGCACCACTACCTACCAGATCGCACAGGAGCTGCCGGCTGCCTTCATGGGCACGATCATCACCCACTCTGCTCCCGCCATACAACGGTGCCTGCAGCTGACATCCGCACGCACCATTTGCCTGGGTGGTGAGCTGTTGTTGGACAGCCAGGCGTTCAACGGACCCATGACGGTCAACGCAGTCCAAGGGCTTCGCGCGAAGACAGCCTTTATTGGTGTGAGTGGGATCCACGATGAGGGTTTCTACATTGAACGGGACGTGGAACGGGCCACGAAGTTGGCCCTGATGGGATCTGCGGAGCAAGTTGTAGTGGTTGCCACCCACCAGAAAATGCTTCGGTATGCGCTCGCTCGCCTGGCTTCTTTTGAGGCGGTGGACATTCTTGTCACCGACGCGCCGCCGCCCCGGGAAGTGGCAGAGGCGTTGGCGGCATGCAGCGTCAGGCTGATCGTAGCGGAATAGCCGCCTGCCCGCGGGAGTAGTCAACGCCGCGTCGAATCGTATAACCGACTCCTGGCAGTCGGCCTTTGAGGCTAGGACTCTGCGTTATCAATGTCCGAAAACAAACTTTATCTGGTGGAATTCAATCATCAGGCAATAAGATGAGAACAGGCTTCCCTTCGGCGGCCGCAAATTTTTGAGGAGATCCATATGACGTGGCTGAACAGCGCCGCTCACGCACGTTGGCTCGAAGTAGAGACAGACAGGCTCATTAACTTCGCTGCCGGTTCCAAGGTCCCCACAGGCTTCGGCTGGCTCGACAACTACGGCAAGGTCCTTGCCGACAAACCGACCCATCTCTGGATCACCGCCCGAATGGTCCATAGTTTTGCAGTTGCTGCGTTGATGGGGCGCCCCGGTGCCGCGTCCATGGTGGACCATGGCATTGCGGCGCTCAACGGAGCCTTCCGCGATAACGAATTCGGCGGCTGGTACGCGGAGGTCGACGAAAACGGGCCCGTGAACGACACGAAGTCCGGTTACCAGCATTCGTTCGTGCTTCTGGCCGCGGCGAGTGCCGTCGCGGCCCGCCGGCCCGGTGCCCAAGAATTGCTGGACGAGGCACTGCATATAGCTGACTCGAAATTCTGGGACCACGAAGCCAATATGTGCTTCGACTCATGGAATCGGGATTTTTCGGAAACCGAAGCCTACCGGGGCGGGAATGCCAGCATGCACTCGGTGGAGGCGTACCTCATCGTCGCTGATGTGACGGGCGAGAATCGCTGGCTCGAGCGCGCACTCCACATCGCTGAGGTGCTCATCCACCAGTTTGCGCGCAACAACAACTACCGGGTCTTCGAGCACTTCGACCCGGACTGGACCCCGCTTCCGGAGTACAACACCGATGACCGGGCCAGCCAGTTCCGTGCCTATGGTGGAACGCCTGGCCACTGGGTCGAGTGGGCCCGGCTGCTCTTGCACCTCCGCGCCGGCCTTGAGGCCCGCGGTATGGACGTTCCTGCGTGGCTCATGGAAGACGCAAAAGGCCTGTTCGACGCCGCCATCCGCGACGCATGGGAGCCGGACGGCCATCCCGGATTCGTGTACTCGGTGGATTGGGACGGGAAGCCAATTGTCACCTCCCGCATTCGCTGGGTGCCGGTCGAAGCAATCGGGGGTGCGGCCGCGCTGTACATGGCCACAGGGGACCAGAAATACGCGGACTGGTACGAGCGGATCTGGGACCACGCCCGCGACTGGTTCATTGACTACGAGCACGGTTCCTGGAAGCAGGAGTTGGACGAGCACGGCAACGTCGCCTCCACCGTCTGGTCCGGAAAGGCCGACATCTATCACCTTTGGCACTGCCTTGTGGTTCCGCGACTTCCGCTGGCACCCGGCCTCGCTCCGGCAGTTGCGGCAGGGTTGCTGGACGCCCATCTCCGTGCCGGCCAAGGAAACTGAGGAATCACCGAGACTGCCGCGTCAACTCCGAGCACTGACATCAATAAGGGGAAGGCGTACCGGGGGATCTTTTTGACTTACCCCTGTTAGGGGACGACCTGCGCGGCAACAACAGAAGCGGGGGGGGGGGGGGGGGGGGGGGGGGGGGGGGGGGGGGGGGGGGGGGGGGGGGGGGGGGGGGGGGGGGGGGGGGGGGGGGGGGGGTGAGGCGGCGCCCCGGCCGCGCCCCCCCCCCCCCCCCCCCCCCCCCCCCCCCCCCGCTTCTGTTGTGGTGGAACTACAGACGGTCGGTTCGGACAAAGGCGCGCGCTGGGACCGTCCCCGCACGCGGCAAGGACCAGATAGTGCCCGCTCTACAGAACTCCTGCACCCAGGTCCTGTGCCGACTGCCAGGCGTGCCGGTAGTACTCGGCGTGTGCCAACCCTGCGGCGGCGTCCTCGTCGATGATCACAGTGGCCCGTGCGTGCTGCTGAATGACCGAGCCCGGCACGGCCGAGGAAACCGGCCCTTCCAATGCAGCGGCAACGGCCTGGGCCTTGTTCGCTCCGAAGGCGAGGAGCACCAAGCGCCGTGCCCGGAGTATGGTTCCCAGGCCCTGGGTGATGCAGTGGGTCGGGACCTCGTCCGGAGAACTGAAGAACCTGGCGTTGTCCTTGCGCGTTTGGGCGGCCAGTGCCTTGATCCGGGTGGACGATGCCAGGGAGGACCCGGGCTCGTTGAATCCCACATGGCCGTTGGAACCGATGCCCAGGATCTGGATGTCCACTCCGCCGGCGTCCGCGATCATTGCTTCGTACTCCGCTCCGGCCTGGGTGATGCCGCTGCCAGTGCCCCGCGGCGTGAACACCTGATTCGGGTTCAATCCCAAAGGCTCAACCACCTCGCGGGTGATCACCGAGCGGTAGCTCTCAGGGTGCTGCGGAGGGACGCCCAGATACTCGTCCAGCGCGAAGCCGCGTACGCCGGAAACATCGATCCGGTCGCGGCGGACGGTCCTCGCCAATGCCGCGTACGTGGACAGTGGTGTTGAACCTGTGGCCAGCCCCAGCACGGTGGCGGGGTTGGCGATGATCTGCTGTGCGAAGATCGACGCGGCGACACTTCCGGCCTCGGTGTGGTCGCGGACAATGATGATTTCTGCCATGGGTCTTCCTTTGAATAACTGCTGGGGGACGTTGCTAGTCGGCGGTGATCGCCGCGCCGACAGAGCCGATGGAAAGCCCCGGCGGGACCAACTGGACGCGATCGCCAAGGGCCAAGCCGGAAAGGAATGGGGAGGGAGCGCCGAACCGGGCAAGCTCCCGCTGGATACCGTTGAGTAGTGGCTGTCCGAGGGCGTTCAGGCCGCCGCCAATGTAGATGGAAGCGGGGTCGTAGGTCAGTCCGAGGATTCGGATGGCTGTGGCAGCACCTTCGAAGAACCGCTGCTGAACAACTTTGGCGACCGGATCGCCGTCGAGCACTGCCTCAAAAAGCGAGACGGCCGGCCACCGGCCGGGGCCCTTCCACTGTCGGGCAATGCCCGACCCCGAAGCGATGAGCTCCAGGCAGCCCTTTTGGCCGCAGGGGCATTCCTCGCCCTGCATCCCGAGGGGGAGGTGGCCGATTTCGCCCGCCGCTCCGGACGTGCCCCGGACCACAACGCCGTTGCTGACGTAGCCCGCCGCCAATCCGGTGCCGAGGTTCAGGTATGCGCTGGAACCGGAGGCATCGCCGTCGGCCAGCAAATAGTGGGCTCCGATGGCGGCGGCATTGACGTCGTTTTCCACCACGACCGGCAGCCCCTGCTCAGCCTCCACCAGGCTGCCGAGGTCCAACCCGGCAACACCAACATTGACGGCATTGGCCACATACCCGGACTCCGTATCCACCGTTCCTGGGATTCCAATGCCCAGCCCGGACACGGTGCACTCCGCCAGGGTTTCCGCGCTGCGCAGCTCCTCGAGGACGCCGAAGAGCGAGCTGAGCAGGGCACCGTTTCCGAACCCGGTGGGACGCCGGACCGTGTGCAGGACGGTGCAGTCCTGGTCCACGGCGACGGCCTCAATCTTGGTGCCGCCGATGTCGACGCCGATCCTCACCGTGCGCGTGGCGGAGGGGCCGGATATGCGCGGGGCAGGCAAAACGGGAGTGGAGCTCAGTGTCATCAGTGATCTTTCGGGGTTGGCACCCAAGCAGGTCGCAGCAGATGTTCCAACGAGGGCTCAATCGGGCATCTGCTGCTACTTAGTTGGGTGGGAGGGGGACGGGGAGTCCGGCTTCGAGGCTTCGGTTGGCGGCTTCGACGATTGCGACGATGCTGAGGATCTCCCGCAGGGGTACGTTCGGTGTCCCGCTCCGGATGGATTTCACGATCCCCTCCAAGAGGCCAACCAGCATGGGAGGGCCGGCTTCGATCGAGAACTCCGCGCAGCCGCCATCGGATTCGATGCGCCCGGTAGTGAACGGACTCCAGTCCGCCTCGCCCTTCATGGCGACCACGCGTCCGTCACCCCACCTCACCGTCACCGTGGTGGCGTCTCCGTCGGAACCGGGCCTCCCGGCGTCGACCGTTAGTGCCTCCGGGCCGGCACCGAGCGCTGCCACTGCGAGGTCTACCAAATGCACGCCATACCAGGCCAGTCCCGGGTGGCCGGGCTGGGTAGGCAGGGGCCCGTCCAGGGAAACGGACTGACAGGGCCCTCCCGTCAGGGCCGCTTGGAATTCCGGCGTGAACCTCTTGGGGGACCCCGCCAGGACCAAAGCGCCGGAGGCTTGCGCCTGGGCGAGCATGGTCCGGGCCTCAGCCAGGGTGGGGGCGAAACGCGTGTCCACATAGATCGGCTTGCCGAACCGCACCACGCGCTGAAAGTAGCGCGGGTGCGTCCGTGCATCGGAAGACACGATGAGCAGCGCGTCGCAGGCCTCGGCCACGGCCTCGGGCGAATCGCACATGACGACACCCAGCCCGCTCACTTCTTCGGCGAAGTCATCGATGCGGTCGCGGCTCAACGGAAAGTCCGACGCCGGTTCCCCCTTCCACGCGTGCGTCACCACGCCGCCGGGGACCACGCCGTCGAAGCCGTTCCCGAAGAGCCGCGTAAACGACGGCGCGTGCGGGGAGTCGACGCCGATGAGACCGAAACGGAGGGGCGCAATAAGCGTCATCCCTTCACCCCGCTGTGCGTGATGCTGGCGACGATGTGCTTCTGCAGGAGGGCGAAGATCACCAGGCAAGGGATGAAACTGACCAGCGTTGCGGCCATGACGTTGGACGTGGACGCGGTCTCGGTGTTCAACGTTGCCAAGCCCACAGTGAGTGTCCGTGCTGCGTCCGACTGGCCCACCACCAACGGCCAGAGGAGGTCGTTCCAATGCCAGAGAAAGACGAAGATGGCCAGGGTTGCCAGGACGGGACGGATCAGCGGAAGCACGATCTGCCAGAAGGTCCGCCATTCGCCGGCGCCGTCGATGCGGGCGGCGTCGAACAGTTCCTCCGGCATGTCCCGCACGAACTGCCGGATGAGGAAGATCGCCTGGGCGTTGGCCAGCGTGGGCAGGATCAGGCCCCAGAGGGTGTTCACCCCGCCCATCTTGGAGATGAGGATGAACGTAGGAATCAGCGTGGCCTGGACGGGCACCATCATGGTGGCGATGATGGCCCACAGCAGCGCATTACGGCCGGGGAACCTCTTGCGGGCCAAGGCGTAGGCGGCCATGGATGCGGTCAGCAGGACAACCACCACGGACACCGCCGAGTACAGGAACGAGTTCCACAGCCAGAGCGGGAATTCGCCCACGTTGAAGATGCGGATGATGTTGTCCAGCGTCAGCGACGACGGCAACGCGTAGGGCAGCGTGGGTGCGTCCTCGGGGGAGAGGGCCAGCACGGCGACGGCAATCAGGGGCGCCACTGTGAACAGTGAGATCACTGCCAACACCCAGGTCAGCGTGCGCTGCCGGCGCTTCTCGGTGCTGCGACGGGGGCTGGGGATCCGGCCAACAGTTGGAGTGGAGACGGTGGCAGTCACTTGGAGTCCTTACCTTCGAAGAAGCGCTGCTGGATGAGCGAGAGGATGAGCACAATGACGAACAGCACCACGCCAATGGCCGAGGCATAGCCGAAGTCGAAGAACTTGAAGCCCTCATCGAACAAGAAGTAGATGAGGCTGTGGCTGGCCCGGGCGGGTCCGCCTCCGGTCATGACATAGATGGTGTCGAAGACCTGGAATCCGACGATGGTCTCAATGACCAGGACGAAGAACACCACGGGCTTCAGCAGCGGCAGTGTGACGTACCAGAACGATTTCCAGGCGCCTGCCCCGTCGATGCGGGCAGCCTCGTGGACTTCGGCCGGCTGTGCCTTCAGCCCGGCCAGGAAGATCAGCATGGAGTAGCCGAAGCCTTTCCACACGGACACCACGGCCAGGGACAGCAGTACCAGCAGCTGGGGTCCGGAGGTGAAGGGGACGGGGCCCATGCCCAGGCCGCCCAAGGCCGCATTCAGTGGGCCATCCGTGGAGAAGATCCACGTCCAGATGATGCCGGCCATGACGAACGAGCTGAGGTACGGAATGAACAGCAACGCCCGGAAAGTCCCGGTGAACCTGACCAGTTTGTCCAGGAGGACAGCTCCGGCCAGTGACACGGCGATGATGAACGGGACGAAGATCGCCACGTACAGGAACGTCACCTTGAGGCTTTGCCAGAAGTTGGGATCAGCAGCCAAGCGGGTGTAGTTGTCTGCGCCCAGGAATTCGAAGTCGCCGTTGAGGCTGTATTCGGTCATGCTCATGGCTCCGGCCCCGAAGATGGGGAGGAATTTGAAGAGACCGAAAATGACCAGGGTGGGCAGGACGAAGAGGATGCCGGCCAGTGCCTCGCGGCTACGGGCTTTCCTGGCCCCAAAAGGCTTGAGCGGTGGTGCCGTCAGCTCTGGATGTCGGCCGGCCAGTGTGCTTCTGGTGCGGGTGTTTACAGACATGGGGTGACCAATCGGTGGTTGGGCTGGACTCAGGATGCTGAGCGCTGCAGGATGCCGCGGGCTTCTTTGGCAGCACGGTCAAGGGCTTCCTTTGCGCTGACATCGCCGCGCAGGGCCGCCTGGATGTTCGGCGCGAGGGCGCCCATGACCTGGCGCGCAACGGGGGACGGTTCGCCGGGGTTGGCGGACTTCAAAGCCTCTGCCATGGCGATGGAATCGGGGTCCGTGCCAAGGGCTGCGGCGTCGCTGCGTGTGGGCAGGTTGCCTGCGGCGGCGTTGAGGGCCTTCTGGGACTCAGCGGAGCTCAGGTAGCTCATCACCTTGTAAGCGGCTTCGCGGTTTTCCTTCTTGTTGATGGAAGTCAGCGCCAGCAATCCGGGGTTGCCGTACGTCGCCTGGACCTTGCCCTGCAAAGGAGCACCCAAGGCAACGTTGTCGGCGCCGAGGGCGGCGCGCATCTGCTTCAGCTCCGGCAGCGAGGTGGTGGCCCGCATTGCTGCCTTGCCGGTGGCGATCGGCGCCCCTTCAACTTTGGGGCCGTCGGTGGCGGCATCCGCGGGCAGCCCGCCGAGCTTCTTGAGGTCCAT
The DNA here is from genome assembly GCF_021109375.1 of Arthrobacter sp. AK01. Classification (NCBI taxonomy): domain Bacteria; kingdom Bacillati; phylum Actinomycetota; class Actinomycetes; order Micrococcales; family Micrococcaceae; genus Arthrobacter; species Arthrobacter sp. AK01. The sequence goes on along the minus strand of NZ_JAJOHP010000002.1, from coordinate 110,274 downwards.
CAGCAACTGCAGCGCCGAAACGCCGGCCTCCGAGTCGAAAGCGATGTCCTTGGCATCATCGGTGAACACGGTTCCGCCGGCCTGCCACAGCAGCGGATAGAAGGACAGGTTGAGCGTCTGTTCGGGGCTGCCGGCGTAGTCCATCACCGCGATGCCCTTCTCCGCAAGGACCGGCGCAGCACTGCGGAGATCGTCCCAGGTCTTGGGCAGTGGAATCCCGGCGTCCGCGAAGATCTTGGTGTTGTAGGCGGTGGTGTTGATGTTCTGGAACAGCGGAACGCCGAACACCTCTTTGTCGAACGTCGCCGCTTCCAGTGTGCCGGGATAGAAGCTGTCCTTGTCCTGCTCAACGGCCTTGTCCACCGGCAGCAGTCCGCGCACGTTGCGGTAGGTTGCTGCCTGGTCGGGCGTAATGAGCACGACGTCGGGTCCCGAGCCCGCGGCCAGCGCCGCCGAGATCTGGGCGTCCCGCTTGTCGAACGTCTGGAGTTCGATACTCAGGTCAATCCCAGGGTTCGCCTTCTCGAAGCTGGCCTCGGTGTCCTGCCAGAACTTCTTGCTGGCGGTCTCGTCCTTGATGACCGGGTACATCCAGAGCGTCACCTTGCCGGTGGCCTGGCCGCCGTCGGACGTTGGCGAACCGGTGGAACCGCAGGCGGTGAGCGTCAAAGCGGCGGTGACGACGGCGGCAGTTGCCAAAGCGGCGCGGTGCATCTTGCGTGTGAACATGGTGGCTACTTTCGGGTGAGGGTGGCTTCGTGGATTGCGCTGAGCGCGAGCTCGTGGCGGCTGGCTGCTACGGGTGCGGTGAGGAGGGGATCGCCGCATTCGCGCATCCAGTCGAAGAGGATTGCGGAGAGATCCCTGAGGATCTCCGATTGCTCCGGATGGCCGGCGATGTTGTCCAGTTCCTCTGGATCCATCGTCAGGTCGTAGAGTTCCAGCGCCGGACTGGTACCGATGGTTGGCCCGCCAAGGTCTGCGGGCAGGCTGCGGTGAATCCAGGATTGGGTGGGATCCATGGCGCGGGGCGCGTTGGAGAAGTTGACGATCAGCTTGTGCGTGGATGTCCGCACTGATCGTTTGGGGTCGTAATACGTGTGGTGGCTCAATTGGCTGAAACAGTGGCTTCGCGGAGCATCTCCCGCTTCCACGGCCGGCCGCAGGGTGGTTCCGGCGAGGCCGTCAGGAGTTGTCAGTCCTGCCAGGTCCATCAAGGTGGGCAGGACATCCACGTGACTGACGATGTCCCCCACTCGTCGCCCGGACCACGCCGGGTTGCCCGGATGGCGGAGCATCAGCGCAACTCCCAGTCCGGCGTCGTACAGGGTGCATTTGGCGCGGGGCAGCGCGAGCCCGTGGTCGGTGGTGAACAGCACCAGCGTCTGGTCGCGGAGGCCGAGCGAATCGAGTTCGGCGAGAATGCTCCCGACGCCTTCGTCCATATGTTTGACGGCGCCCTGCAGTTCGGCGATCTCCTCGCGGGCGCCGACGTCGTCCACCAAGTGGGCTGGAACGGTGTGGCCCAGGGAGACGTCCGGTTCCACGCCGTCGGCCAGGAAGCCCATCACCCCCGGACGGTCCCTTTCGGAGGGCACCCGGTGCGGCTCCGTGAAGCCGACCTGCAGGTAGAAGGGCCGGTCGCTGCCGGACATGCGACGCAAGGCGTCGGTGGCGCGATCCACGACGACGTCCCGCGCACCACCCGTCCGGGCGTGGTCGAAACCGAGCCTGCCGGCCACGACGTCGTCCGCCAAAACACGCGATTCGTGGTGCACGCCCACCAGCTCGGTTTGGTAGCCGACGGACTTCAGCCTGTAGGCGATGTGGTCCTTCGGTTCTTTGAGATCCCAGCTGAAGGGCTCGTGCGTCAGCCCGAGGACACCGTTGGTCTGCGGATACGTGCCCGTGAAGAGCGAGGCCCGGGCAGGGCTGCAGTGGGGAGCAGTTGCGAAAGCCTGCTCGAAGAGTACTGATTCATCGGCCAAGGCGTCCAGGTTGGGGGTGGACACTGTTTCCACCCCGTACGTGCCCAGGAAGCGGCCGAGGTCGTGGCAGTGGATCAGGAGAATGTTTTGCACGTTCAGCCCATCCTTTCGAGGTCGGCGCGGGTGAGGGCGTGTTCCATGGGCTGGCCGCCGATGAAGCGGCGGAGTTCATCAACCACGATCCCGCCGGCCCTGCGCCGGGAGTCGACGGTTGCTCCGCCGAGGTGGGGAGTGAGGAGCACGTTGGGCAGGGAGCGCCAGGGATCGCCTGCCGGCAGGGGTTCTTCGTCGAAGACGTCCAATGCGGCATCAATCCGGCCCGAGTGCACCTCCTTATAGAGGGCTTCCATGTCCACGATGGTGGAACGGGCCGTGTTCACGAACGCGGCCCCGTCCGGGAGTAGCGCGAGTTCGGCAGCACCGATGAGTCCTGCGGTTTCGGGGGTGGCCGGAGCATGGACAGCGACCACATCGCTGTGGGTCATGAGGTCATCCAACGTGGCGGAGCTGGCCGCGAGGGGATCTCCCGTGGGGATGTACGGATCGAACACGGCTACTTTCGCGCCGAGGGACCGGCAGGCCTCGATGTAGCGGCGGCCTGTCCGTGAGGCTCCAACGACTCCAACGCGGGCACCGGAGATTTCACGGGCGCGTTGGACGTTGCGGGCGTCGTCCCAGTTGGCTCCGGAACGGAGGCCGTGATCGAGCCGGTGCACGCGTCGCAGCAGGTTCAGCGTGAAGGTGAGCGAGAGTTCCGCGACGGCCGGTGCCATGGCTGCGCCGGCCTGGGAGATGGGGATGCCTGCGGCCCAGAAATCGTCGCTGACCAGGGCGTGCAGTGATGAGGCGGCGTGGACCACGCACTTGAGGTTCGGCGCCGCTGCCAGGTGTTCGGCGTCGAGGCGGGGGAAACCCCAGGCGGTGATGAACGCGTCCTTGCCTGCGGCAGCGGCGGAGAAAGCACCCAGGGACTGGAGTTCGGCGGGGGCGACTTGGGTGACCTCGCCGAGTCCGTCCAGGGCAGCGCGGGTTTCGGGGGAGATGAAGGCCGCCCGTTCCGCATCCGGGATGCTCAGCAGGATCTGCAGCCGGGTTGCTGTGGGTGGCGAGGATGTCGATGCAACGCCTTTGTTGTTGTTCATGGGACCGAGATTGCCAGTTTCAATATCTTTTGTCAATGACTAAAGTAAGTACAATGGAGAGTGTGAAGGCATCCGGACTGCGGATGCCAGAATGGGGGAGATCCCATGCGACGCGACAACAGGAGCCACCAGCAATGAAGCCACGCGCAGGCAGCAAGGCCCTGATCCGCGAGATCAATGAGGCCCTGGTGCTGGACATTGTCCGGACACAGGCGCCGGTATCGCGCGCCAAAATCACGGTTCAAACCGGTTTGAGCGCGGCCAGCGTCACGGGGATTACCGGCAAGCTCATCCAATCCGGACTGCTGGTTGAGACCGAGATTGCGCCCAGCACGGGTGGCAGGCCCGCACGACTGCTTGAGCTCGGACGCGAAGGTGTTTTCGCGGCGGGGGTGAGGCTGTCCGCTACGGAAGCCCACGCCGTCGTCGTCGATTTGCGCGGTGACGTGGTGGCCACCCACAGCGAGCCGTTGGCGTCCACCGGGCCTGACGAAGCAGCAGCGGCCGTGGAGCGGGCCGTGCGCGCGGCGGCCGGCCCGGTGGACTCCCGGCTTATTGGGGTGGGGGTTGCCGTTTCCGGCGTGGTTGACCAAGTCAGTGGCCTGGTGCGGCACAGCGGGGCGATGGGCTGGGCTGACATCAAGTTCCAAATGCTCCTTGAAGAGATTTCCGGGCAACCGGTCATCGTTGACAGTTACGTCAATGCCTATGCTCGCGGGCTGCTGTTCGATGACGTTTTCAAAGGCCGGGAGATGCTCATCTTCAGCGTCGGAACCAGCCTGGGTGCCGCCGTCGTGATTGAAGGCCGCATCCAGCGCGGCTTCAACGGTGCAGCTGGGGGCTTCGCCCATTCGCGGGCCATCACCGGGCCGGGGCCGGCCCGGCCCTGTCACTGCGGCGCGGAAGACTGCTTCGAAACCCGCGGCAGCCTGTGGGGCATGCAGCAGGAGTTGGCGCGAAGTGGCCAGGACCGGGGCATGGACCCCGACGTCGATTCCGGCCTGATTGCCGACGCCGCCCTGCACCTGGGTATCGGAATGGCGAACACGGCCAAGGTCATGGGCCCCGAACAAGTCGTGGTGGGTTTCGCGCCCGAGGCCGATCTGGGGTCCTTCGCCGAGCAGACCAAGCGCGCGTTCTTGAATCAGTACCGCCACGCGAACACTCCGTCTCCGTCATTTGATGCAGCGATTGCAGATCCCGTAGCCCTCGCCCGGGGTGCTGCATGCTCGGTGCTGGCGGGACTGTTTACGGCCAGCCCAACTGGGTAGCAGCAGCTGCCGTTGTGAGGGCTCAGAACGGCATCTGCTGCTACTTACATGGGCTTGGAGGGCCTACTTTTCTTTCTTGGGCTTCTTGTCTTTCTTTTCTTTCTTGAGCTTCCCCTCGGGGGACAGGTCATCAATCCGGACCAGGTTGGGGCCCTGCAACGTGTAGAGCAGGCCGTCTTCGTCCGCTGTGATGTGCGGGCCGCTGTACCAGCCGCCGTTGATCGCCGGGGCCACCACGGTGACCTCGAACGTGGTGGGGTCGATGCTGAAGACCGTGGTGTCAGAGACGCCGTAGACCTTCTCCTCGGTGGCCACCAGGGCTCCGAAATCAGTGCATACCGCGCTCAGGTCTCCGGTATGGACCACTTGGCGGGTGGTGAGGTCCACAACGAACAGGCCGGCCGCCTTCCGGGACATGCCAAAAAGGTAGTTGCCGTGGATTGCCATCGCAGCGATGCCTTGGGTCTGGCCGGGATCCAGGCGCCACAGCTCCTGGTTAGCTACCGGGTCCCAGGCAACTACGGTGCTCCGGGGGCCCGTGGGGTAGATGTTGTCGCCGCCGAGGTAGGCCACGCCGTCCTTGGTGGCTACGGCCCGGACCATTTGGAGGGCATCGATCGGGTTGACCTGGGCGATTACCTGGGTGGTTGAGGGCTTGTAGGCAGCGAAACAGCCGCCACCGCCGGTGTCGTTCTGGGCGCCGGCAATGACCAATCCGTTGACTGCATCCCAACAGACGTCCAACGGGCGGTTCTGCCCTGCGGGCAATGCGGCTACCTGGTACGGAAGTTGACCGGTAGCGGGGTCGTAGGCGTAGATCCCCCTGGAGTTGTACTGGCCTGTGTAGAGAATTCCGCCCACAATCACTGCGTCCTTGGCTTCACCCGTCGCCCGGAGATAGGACACCTGTTCCGTGGCAAGTTGGTGGCGGGCGATTGTCCCGGTGCCACCCACGTAGACGTCGCCCGCACCGGCAGCCAGGCCCATGCATAGCTGCGGTCCGCCCGGCGCCCCGGCCTGTTGCAGGTCATGCTTGACGGCTGTCTTCGCTACCGGGTCCACTTCAATGACGTCGTAGGAGGAGACCGTCAGTGCCTTGTTGCCGTAGACGTCCAGGCCCCACATGGCGCCGACATCTTCGGTGAGGATCTGGGTGATCTTCTTGGTGACCATGTTGTAGGACCACACGCCCGGTTCCTTGACGAAGAAGACGTCGTTGCCCAACTGCCTGAACATCACGCCGGTCTTGGCAATGATGGTGTACTGGGCGTGGTTGGCAAGGTTGATCAGCACGGACTTGCCCGGGCCCTTGACCCCCACTCCCAACTGCCCGTTCAGCACGCTGAGTGACGTGACAGAGACGCCGGTGGCTACTTCTGCCGGGAGGATGTTGGTGGAGGCTTTGGTGGTCCGGTCGAAAGCGAACAGGCGGCCGGGACTTGATCCGTTGCCGCCGCCCAGCGTGCTGCCCGTGCCGAAGTACACGTGGCTGGCGGTGGCGGCCACGGCCTGGGCAATCGTGGCTCCGGCGTCCGGGATGCCCCAGCTGGTCATGGCATTCGTGGCGGGATCGTATTCCCACAGGGAAGGTGCATTGGTGGTCAACCCGCCACCGGCAAGGTAGACCTTTCCATCGGGGGCCACGGCCAGGGCCCGGATATCGCGGTCGCCGGTTTCGCCGACGCCGACCGCGGGAACGTTGGGTGTGCTGAGGTCCCAGCGGTAGAGGTTCGGCTTGCCGTCAATTCCGTCGCGCAGTACGCCTGCGTACAGGTAGCGGCCGGTGGAGTCTGCAGCCAGGGCCTGGATGCTGTACCCGGAGCCGAGGTCTGTCCGCGAAGTGATGGTGCCAGTGGGGAGATGGAACCCGATGATACGCACAGGGTTGAGGTTGCGGGACCCGATGTAGACGGTGTCGCCCACCAGCAGCGAACTCATCAGGGAAAACTGAACGACGGCGGGTCCAAGGTCGGTGATATGCGGGACGCCTGCGGTTTGCTTTTTCGGTGCGGCCTGGGCAGCGCCGGAGGACATTGCTGACAGTGCTACGGCGAGTCCGCCGACGCCCCCGGTCTGCAGCAACTGACGACGATTGATGGCGAATGTGGACATGGAAGATCTCCTCATTGAGTATCCCGTGGGGCATATATCGTGGGGTGGTTTGGTGCCGCCAGGGGCGTTCCGGATACGTCCTGTGCACTTCATTCAGGGTTTCAGCCTGGGGGCGGGAAATCCATGATTCGAACATTTTCAGACATTCGATGTGTGGGAGGCCGTTCGGTCAGTGCGGCGCTTCCCTGTGGTGCACGCGCCGGAACTGGCTCGGTGAATAGCCGGTCTTCCTGGTAAAGAGTCGGCTGAAGTAGGCGGGATCGTCATAACCGGTCAGTGACGCGATCCTCTGCACGGGCAGGGCTGTGTCGGCCAGGAGCGATTGGGCGCGTGACATCCGGAGTTGGATGATGAGCTCTTTAGGGCCCACGCCGGTGGCTGCCTGGACCGAATGCCGGAGTTCGGAAACGGAAACCTTCAATGCAGCAGCCAGTTGCGGCAGGCTGAGCGGGAGATGGGCCATCTCCTGGAGTCTGCCGAGCAGCTCTCCTTGGGATTCTCCGGTGCTCGCGACTCCGTGGTTGCCGGCGTCGACGAGCACCCGTTGGCAGAGTATGGAAGCCTCCACATCACCGCGGTGACCGCCTGTCGCGAGTGTTGATCGAAGGGCTGGGAAAAGTCCAAGTGCTTCCGCGGGGCGGGCGTCCGAAGAGGCATCCAGCTCCACCATTGGGCGGTCCCGTGCAAAGCATCCCAGTTCCTCCAATGCCCTCGCCGTAGGACCGGTGAACAACACCCAGTGTTCCTTCCACCCCGCCGGTCCTGGACCATACCCGTGGCTTACGCCGGGGAAGAGCCAGATGATCGCCGGAGCTTGGACCGTGTACCGCCTGCCGTCCACGGAGAAGTGCCCGGAGCCTTCGGATACCAGCACCATGGCGTGGCTGCTCAGGGTCCGTCCGGAAAAGGAAGGCAAAGTCCCGCTTTGCTCACCTGCACCCAGGCAAGCCAAGCCCAGGTTACGGAGGGGAGAGCCCGGATGGCGGTACGTTGACCAATCGTCCATGAACCTCAATGCTGCCCTTACCAGCACGTGGAAACAAGTCGCACAAAAGTCCAAGTCCCAGGACACGGGAGTCCATTCACTTCGTTGCACACCGCTGCCAGGCTGGACATCATGTTGACCTCGAATGGCTACGTCCTGGATGAATCGGTATCCCGCCTCGCGGAGCTTGAGCCTGTACCCCCTTCCGAGCGCCGGGATCGTGACGCATTGTGGGCAAGGCTCCGCCGCGACGGATACCTTTACCTGAAGGGGCAGCTTAATCCGGACCATCTGATGGATTTCCGTGAGTTCTACTTTGCTTCCCTCAGCGAAGCCAATGTGTACGCGACGGGTACGGATCCGCGGGAGGGCATTGCAGCGCCGGGTGCGGTTGACCGTGCTGCGTTGCGGCGGGGCCTCTTCGACCACATCGTTCCCGGGCGGGAGTACCAGGCGCTGTGCACTGCGGAAGGCATTGCCGGCTGGTTCGCTTGGTTCCTGGAAGATGATGTCCATTTGCACCGTCGGAAGATCATTCGCCACACCAAGCCCGGCGAAAGCGGGATCGGCACCGCCACGCAGGCCCACTACGATCTGGTCTATCTGCGCGAAGGCAGCGATCGTGTGCTTTCCATGTGGATTCCGCTAGGTGATTGCCCACGCGAGCGGGGAGGCCTGGCCTACCTGGAGGGCAGCCACCACTGGGTGATGGCCGAGGAGCGGGAGGGAACCCTGAAAATGCCCGCTGCCTCCATTACGGCTGACCTTCCGGGGCTGGCGGACGAACGCGATGCCCGCTGGCTCGTGACGGATTATGAGGTGGGCGATGTGGTGGTCCACTCGGCGCATATTGTGCACGCCGCATTGGATAACACCGACCGCAACGGCACCATGCGCCTGTCTACCGATATCCGCTACCAGCGGCTCAGCGAACCAATTGATTGGCGCTGGCAGGAGCATTGGAATTACGACGACGGGCTCTAACCCGCCGCCGCTCACGGGATCAGGCTGCGTCGATGGAAGCGGGGGAGTTGAGCTTCTTTCGGGTGGCATGTCCCTTGACGAAGAAGATGGCCAGCAATGCCAAAAGGATGTAGACCCAGTTGAAGATCCCGGCGAGGGAAATCAGGCCGGCCGCTCCGGCTGATTCGGTGGCAGCATCGATCCCACCTGTGGCCAGGAACGTGGTGGGATCCGTGGCGGCGTGCAGCAGGATCGCCCAGGTGATGCTGCCTGTGACCCGCATGGAGAGGTACATCATGGCACCAAATCCGAAGGTGTAGACCACGGTCACGGCGACAACCAGTGGCTCCATTGTGAGAATGTTTCCACTGTGCAGCAAGGCGAAATACGCGGTGGACAAAACGAAGACGAGCCGTTCACCGTAGCCACCGTTACGGAGCATGTTGACAACGATTCCTCGTGTGGCAAGTTCTTCGGTGAATCCCACGCATAGGCCGAAGAAGGCCATGACCAAGACAAGTCCCACCGAGTACGAGGACCAGTTGGTCGCTACCAGCCGCAGGACGATAGGGATGATGAGCAGGGGGATCACAACCCACATCCAAGCCTTCCCCCGGAGGGGCTGGGGGCCGAAAATCTCCTTGACCCAACCGAGCGAGCGTGCAAACAGGAGCAGCAATATTCCGGCGACCAGGATGGGCAGCGCCAGCGTAAGGAACGCGGTGAGCGGATCAGCCAACGGGTTTTCCAGGTTGATGAAGCCCCCGAACAGGGTGCCGATACCAAGGCCGATCAGTTCATAGACGCCCCAGTAGAGGGCAACGAACAGAAGTGCTTTCCACCACGTCCCACGGTTCCAAAAACGGATCCATCCAGAGTCACTTTCATGCATGCCCAGCACCTTCCTGCTTGTTCCCCCTTTAGGCCGGGGCCATCCTGATAAGCCTAGGTGATGCCGGCGTGTGAAAGGTGCGCCGCTGCGGTTTTTGCGGTGCGGGATTGATGTGGCTGCTGTTTCAGGAACGCTGTGGCATCCGCGCAGCTTCCTTCCACCACGTCATCGTTGCAGTTGCAGCTTCCATCAGGGGTGTCGGTTCCAGGCCCAGGAGCTTCTGGCTTTCCGAGGAATCCATCACGAACGGGCGTTCGAACTGGTACAGCAATTCGGCAATCTCGCGCATGTCCGTGGAGAAAACACCCGCCACCCGCAGCACCCATCCGGGCACGGCGCTCACCTTGGGCACAGCAACCCCTGCGGCCGATGCGTGTGCTGCGGCCATGTCTCCCTGGGTGACGGCTGCGCCTGTGGGGGCGTGCAGCACCGTGTTCCACAGTTTGGGCTTCTGCGCGGCCGCAATCATGGCTGCGGCGAGGTCCGGGACGTAGGTGAACGAGTGCGGCTGGCGTGTGCTTCCGATGAACTGCACTGCCTTGCCTGCCAGGATGGGCGCCACCATGCGCTCTCCGGCATGTGCCATCTTCACGCGTGGTCCGAAGAAGTCTCCGGCGACGACACTTACGGTGTCGGCGGCATGCGTTTTCCTCGCCGTCAGCAGCGCGGTCCGCACTCCGCGCTTGCCACCGGTAGCCGTACGTGGGCCGGCTTCGGTCATGACGTTGTCCGGCTCGCTGTACGAATAGAGGCTTTCGGGGAAGACGACGACGGCGCCCGCGGCTGCCGCTGCATCCATCACCACTTGCTCGGCTTGGGGGAGTTCGGCAGCCCAGGCGGAGGCGCGGTATGCGGATCCATGGATGCAATGGAAGACGGCGGTTGCTCCCTGAATCGCCTGATCCAGCTGCGAGGCGTCCGAGACGTCGGCCTGGACCCGTTCCACCAAGGGATGCTCCGGGCCGCTGCCGGACCGCGTCAAAACGCGCACCTGATGGCCTTGCCGGGCCAGTTGTTCCGCGACGGCGTAGCCAACGGGACCTGCTCCTGTGACGACGTACATAGTGTGCCTTCTTTCGGGTCTGTATCCGTGAAATCAAAAGCGAGAGCAGTGCTCTCTAAATCAGCATGAGGGTGAATGTCGACCATGTCAAGAGCACTGCTCTCGTTTGTTGACAGCGCTCTCTGTTGTGGCAAGCTATTGGCATGACGTCCGCCGGCTCCAGTGCAACCAAGACCAAGGGAACAACGCCGCGGGAACGCGCCCGCACCCAGACAATCGCCGACATCATCCGCCTCGGCCGGGAGCACTTGGCTGTCCACGGTGCGGCTGCCCTGTCCCTGCGCGCCGTGGCGAGGGATCTCGGCGTCGTATCCTCGGCCGTATACCGCTACGTCGAGAACCGCGACGAACTCCTCACCCTCCTGCTCATCGATGCCTACAACGAGCTCGGCGACCACGTGGATGCGGCCGTCGGAGCGGTCCCGCAACAGGATTTCGCCGGGCAGTTCAGGGCCCTCGGCAATGCTGTCCGTGCGTGGGCCATCCGCGAGCCGGCCAGCTACGCCCTGTTGTTCGGAAGTCCCGTCCCCGGGTATCAAGCGCCGGGGGAGCGCACCACCGTCCCGGGAACCCGGGTCATCGTCCGCCTCGTCGGTATCTTCGATGCCGCCTACCGTGCGGGTGCGCTCAACGCCGAGGTGACCCCCGCCGTCGTGATTCCTCCGGCCTTGGCCGCAGACCTGGCGGCCATTCGCGCCGAGATGAATCTCGGGGCCCCCGACCCGTCGCTTGCGCGGGGTGTCCTGGCGTGGACGTCGGTGTTCGGGGCCATCAGCTTCGAGGTTTTTGGGCAGTATGGCGCCGGCACCTTCGCCGCCCGCGACGAACTGTTCGCGCATCAGCTCAGCGTGCTGCAGGGCGTCGTGGGGCTCCAAGGCTAGGCGCTAAAGTATTCAGATGGTTCGAGGGCTTGCAGACATCGGTGCGGAGGGCGTCCTGCTCGCCGGTGCAGGCCGCGCCATACTGCTGCAAATCGCCGACCCCAAAGTGGGCCATGGCGTGGCCGAGCACAGCAATTTCGCCGAGCGCCCCATGGACCGCCTCCGCGCGACCATGACGTACGTATATGCGGTGGTTTACGGCTCGGAGGAGCAACTCAAGGCCGTCCGCCGCGCCGTCAACCGTGCCCACGCGCCGGTCCGCCGCGAACCTGACGGCGACTCCAAGGGCTACAGTGCCTTCGATGCCGAATCCCAGCTGTGGGTGGTCGCGACCCTCTACGACACCGCCGTCACCGTCTATGAGCAGGTGCACGGAACGCTCGACGGCGAGACCGCCGAACGTATTTACCGCGAGTATGCGCGGATCGGGACAGCCCTGCAGCTTCCGGCGGGCATGTGGCCGGCCGACCGTGACGCTTTCGCTGCCTATTGGGACGCCCACGTGCAAGGACTCCAGCCGGACGAGAAGGCGCTGGGGGTTGCGCGGGACCTGCTCCATCCAGCTGGTGGACCGCGGCTGTTGCGCCTGGCCATGCCGCTGGCGCGGTTCCTCACCGCAGGACTGCTGCCCGACCACCTGCGTGAAGGCTTCGGCTTTGAGTGGGGCCCGGGCCATGCGCGCCGCTTCGAACGGACCATGCGCCTGATGGGACGTGTTTATCCACGGCTGCCACAGCGGATCCGGCATTGGCCCCGCGATCACTACCTGGGCCAGCTGGTGGTGGACTCAAAGGTGCTGCATGCGTAACTCCACGTCGGTGGAAGAGTCCATCGATGCCCTTGCGCATCGGTATCTGGACCGCGTCCGGGGAAGTCGCCTGCAATCCGGGCTCACCGAGTTCGTAGTCTTCGGGCTGAAGCAGGCCTGGGCATGTGTTTTTGGGGCCGCACTGCTCGCCGTGATTATCGGGGCCCGCCTTTGGTATCCGGATAACGCAGGGCTTGCCCGTAACGATTTCCTGACCCTTGCCGCCGTCGTCATCCAAATTCTGATGATCAGCTTCAAACTGGAGACGCTGCGGGAATTGCGGGTCATCCTGCTCTTCCACGTGGTGGGGACGGTGATGGAACTGTTCAAGACGGACGTCGGATCCTGGGCGTACGAGGCGGAGGGGTTCCTTCGGGTTGGGGCAGTTCCCTTGTTCAGCGGGTTCATGTACGCGGCCGTGGGGTCCTACATGGTGCGTGTTTTCCGGCTGTTCGACCTCCGCTTCGACAGGTACCCGAGGCGCTGGATCACTGCCCTCGTGGCGGGTGCGATCTACGTCAATTTCTTCTCGCACCACTACATCTTCGACGCACGCTGGGTGCTGCTGGCCGCCGTCGTGCTGGTCTACGGGCGGTGCGTGATGCACTTTCGGGTGTTCCGGCGTCGTTTCCGCATGCCCATCCTGGTCTCGTTCCTGCTGGTGGCGCTGTTCATTTGGTTCGCGGAGAACATCGGCACTTGGTCCCGTGCGTGGCTGTATCCGAACCAACTGAACGGCTGGCAGGCCGTCTCCATCGACAAGCTGCTGGCGTGGTTCCTGCTGATGATCATCTCCGTGGTGCTGGTGGCGTGGGTGTACAAGCCGGAGCCGCTGGATGCCCTTGGCGCCGCTAAGGTCCCTAGGCTTCGCCGCGTAGCGCCTTGAGGGCCGCGCGGCGCGCGTGAGTTTGTTCCGGGGCGGAGGTTGAAATGTGAGGGCGCTGTGTCGTTAGGTGAAGCTTTGTGGTGGCACCTGCAGTTCAGCGGCGGTCCATGGCAGACGGGTCGCATATGATCACAGAATGCCGGACTTACCGTGGACCACCAATCAGTTGCGTAAATTGGGCATCTGCATCAGGGACTCCCGGCCAATTCCCGAATCACTCCCCACCTACGACGCCGTAATGGTGTACTACAACGACGTAGCTGCTGACACCCAATCAAAGATCAAAGCGTTGGATTGGACTCCGTTACTTGGTGAGCGCGTACCGGAGGTCACATCCCGCCCTAAGACCATCGATACCCTCCGGCAGAAGCTTCAGCGCGACCACTCGACGCCCTTGCAAAGCGTGCAGGACGTCGCTGGTGTGCGGTTTGAAGCAGAAATGACCCTTGATGAGCAGGACGGGGTGGCGAATGCTATCGCTGGTCTGTTCGGCCACGATCTGCAGGTGTGCTGTCGCGACATGCGGGACAGTCCGCATAGTGGATACCGTGCGCTTCACCTCTGGCTAAAACTCCCGGCGCGAGTTGAAGTCCAAATCAGAACCCACCTCCAAGGCCGATGGGCGAACACCTACGAAGCAGCAGCAGACGTGCTGGGCAGGGGGATCCGATATGATGAGTTGCCCACGGACGACAGGGAGAAACAGTTCGTCGTTGACCTACAAGACATCTCCACCACTGGCCTCTCTACCCTTGAGCGGCGCCGTAGCAAAGTCCGCACGCTTCGCAGCTTGGAAGAGGCCAAAAAACAGCCGTCCAAGCGCAAGCTGAGAGAATTCACTCAAGCGGAAAGAGACATGGACGAGACGGAGAATGTCGTCTTGGAAGGACTGGCGAACCTCAAAGCTTCGTTTGATACCATGCGGCTTACTAGGAAGGAATGAGACATGCCTGGCTATGTTATCGAGTACAACCGCATTACCGGCGATCGGCTGGTTACGGCATTTCCTGGAGCCGATGGTCATAAAGCAGCCCTCTTAGAGCGTCTGCGACTGGAGAAATTACGCCCCAGCGACGACTGGGAAGTTGTCTCGCTGAACAGCGACTCTTTGGAGACCGTCCAGAAGACTCATTCGCGTTACTTCACAGGCAAAGAGGTTCACGCTTTAAGCGCCTGAAACACGCCTCGTAGAGGAAGGACTCGGTCAGTCAGGAGACTGGCCGAGTCCTTCTTTCGTTTCCACTGCTCATGTAGAACGTTCTGAACCCGAGTGCCAACCTGACCTGGGCTTGCCAGTTCACCGTGGGCGAAACCAGCCCTCCAGCCGCGTGATTCCGGGGTTTCTCTATGCCCGAAAAACAAAGTTGAGCGCACTTGACTCAACTTTGGATTGACTTAATTCTGAGGCTGAGTACAGTTGAGTGCAGAACGCTCAACTAGCCGATTGTTGAGCAGGCTTCCGGCACGTAGACCGCCCAGCGGACCGCTGTCAGGTGCAATCTCCAACATCGGCCATTGAAAGGAAAACAAGATATGTCACGTGCAGTAGGTATCGACCTCGGAACCACCAACTCCGTGGTCTCTGTTCTCGAAGGTGGCGAGCCCACCGTCATCGCCAACGCAGAAGGCGGCCGCACCACGCCGTCGGTCGTTGCGTTCTCCAAGTCCGGCGAAGTCCTGGTCGGCGAAATCGCCAAGCGCCAGGCCGTCAACAACATCGACCGCACCATCGCTTCCGTCAAGCGCCACATGGGCACAGACTGGAACGTCGCCATCGATGACAAGAAGTACACGCCGCAGGAAATCTCCGCGCGTATCCTCATGAAGCTCAAGAACGACGCCGAGAGCTACTTGGGCGAAAAGGTCACCGACGCTGTGATCACCGTTCCGGCCTACTTCAACGACGCCGAGCGCCAGTCCACCAAGGAAGCCGGCGAAATCGCAGGCCTCAACGTCCTCCGCATCGTCAACGAGCCCACCGCAGCGGCACTGGCCTACGGCCTGGACAAGGGCAAAGAAGACGAACTCATCCTGGTCTTCGACCTCGGTGGCGGAACCTTCGACGTCTCCCTCCTCGAGGTTGGCAAGGACGAAGACAACTTCTCCACCATCCAGGTCCGCGCAACCGCCGGTGACAACCGCCTCGGTGGCGACGACTGGGACAACCGCGTCGTCGAGTGGCTCCTGAGTCAGCTCAAGGTCAAGGGCATCGACCTCTCCAAGGACAAGATCGCCCTCCAGCGTTTGCGTGAAGCTGCAGAGCAGGCCAAGAAGGAACTGTCCTCCTCCACCAGCACCAACATCTCCCTCCAGTACCTCTCCGTCACCCCCGACGGCCCGGTCCACCTGGACGAGCAGCTGACCCGTGCCAAGTTCCAGGACCTCACCAAGGACCTGCTGGACCGCACCAAGAAGCCGTTCCAGGACGTCATCGCAGAAGCTGGCATCAAGGTTGCCGACATCGACCACATCGTCCTCGTCGGTGGCTCCACCCGTATGCCTGCGGTCTCCGAGCTCGTCAAGGAACTCGCCGGTGGCAAGGAGCCCAACAAGGGCGTCAACCCGGACGAAGTTGTGGCCGTGGGCGCCGCACTCCAGGCCGGTGTCCTGAAGGGCGAGCGCAAGGACGTCCTCCTCATCGACGTCACCCCGCTGTCCCTCGGCATCGAAACCAAGGGTGGCGTCATGACGCACCTCATCGAGCGCAACACCGCTATCCCCACCAAGCGTTCCGAGACCTTCACCACCGCTGACGACAACCAGCCGTCCGTGGCTATCCAGGTCTTCCAGGGCGAGCGTGAGTTCACCCGCGACAACAAGCCGCTGGGCACGTTCGAACTGACCGGCATCGCCCCGGCACCGCGTGGTGTTCCGCAGGTCGAGGTCACCTTCGACATCGACGCCAACGGCATCGTCCACGTGTCCGCCAAGGACAAGGGCACCGGTACGGAACAGTCCATGACCATCACCGGTGGCACGGCGCTCTCCAAGGACGACATTGACCGCATGGTCCGTGAAGCCGAAGAGCACGCCGCTGAGGACAAGGCCCGCCGCGAAGCTACGGACACCCGTAACTCCGCTGAGCAGCTCGCCTACTCCGTCGAGAAGCTGATCGCCGACAACGACGACAAGCTGCCCGAGGAAGTCAAGACCGAGGTCAAGGCCGACGTCGACGCCCTCAAGTCCGCGCTGGAAGGCACCGACGACGCCGCCGTGAAGACTGCGTTCGAGAAGCTCCAGGCTTCCCAGACCAAGCTCGGCGAAGCCATCTACTCGCAGGCCGCCGCAGCTGACGCTCCGGGTGCCGGTGCAGAAGGTGCTCCCGCCGGTGAAAAGGCTGCGGACGATGAAGACATCGTCGATGCCGAAATCATCGACGAAGACGAAGCGAAGAAGTAGCCATGCCTCACCACGGCAACGAAGCAGAGCACTCTGAAGGCAACGAGCCGCGCAAGCCCGTGATTCGGGACAACCGCAAGGTTGACCCGGAGACCGGCGCAGCCCGTCACCCTGAAAGCGAAGCTGCGGCTCCCACCGAAGGCAACGCCGCTCCCACGGACGGCGACGCCCTCTCCCAGGCTGAGGAAATCCTCAACGGGGTAGAGGTGCCGGCTGAAGAGTCGGTAGCCTCCGGTGCCGCGGCTGAAGCCCAGGCAGCGGAGCTCCGCAACGACCTCCTCCGCCTTCAGGCCGAGTACGTCAACTACCGCAAGCGCGTCGAACGCGACCGTGCCGTAGCAGGAGAGATGGCCGTCATCGGCGTCCTCAACTCCCTGCTCCCGGTACTGGACGACGTCGACGCCGCACGCCAGCACGGTGACCTCGATGGCGGCCCCTTCGCCGCCATCGCCACCAAGCTGGAGAACGCGTTGAAGACGTACGGACTGGAACGCATCGCGGACACGGGCGTCGAATTCGACCCCACCATCCACGAGGCACTCATCCAGCAGCCCGGCGAGGACATCGAGGTTGACACGGTCAGCCAGGTGCTGCGCTCCGGATACCGCTCCGGTGAGCGGGTCCTGCGTGCAGCCCAGGTCATCGTGGCTGTCCCGGTGTAGGTTCCACCGCGAAGCGGGGGCAACGGGCCCCCCCCCCCCCCCCCCGGGGGGGTAGAATCTAGACCCAAAACGCCCCCCCCCCCACACGCCCCCCCCCCCCCCCCCCCCCCGCCGCCCGCCCGCGCCCCCCCCCCCCCCCCCCCCCCCCCCCCCCCCCCCCCGCTCCGGTAGGCCCGAAGCCACTCCCGGGCCCCTTGTCTCGCTCCGCTCCGGCGGTCGGCTCGCCTAAGGTGGGTGGACGCAGGTGCTTATTTATTGATTTGAAAGGAAACGCTCTTGGCCAGCCAGGACTGGGTTGAAAAGGATTTTTACGCGATCCTTGGTATCGCCAAGGACGCGTCCGACGCGGATATTAAGAAGGCTTACCGCAAGCTCGCCCGGCAGTACCACCCGGATACCAACGCTGGGGATGCTGCCGCGGAGAAGAAGTTCAAGGACATTTCCGAGGCATACTCGGTGTTGTCGAGTCCTGAGGACCGGCAGCAGTATGACGCCATCCGTGCCATGGGTGGTGCCCGGTTTGCTCCGGGTGCGGGCGCTGGACGTGGTGGTGCTGGAGCCAACGGTGGGTTTGAGGACCTGTTCGGTGGCTTGTTTGGTGGCGGGCCCGGGGCGCGTCAGCCTGCAGGCGGCGGTATCCCTCCGGAGTTCGCTGACCTGTTTGGTGGCGGCTTTGGCGGTGGCAACCAGACCGGGTTCCAACGGGCTCCGCAGAAGGGCTCGGACCGGACCGCGACGACGTCCATCTCGTTTGCCGGTTCCATCAAGGGCACCACCGTGAGCCTGCGAGAAAGCAATGGCAACGTCATCGACGTCAAGATCCCCGCCGGCATCAAGGACGGGCAGAAAGTCCGTCAGCGCGGCAAGGGCAATGTTGGCCCGGCCGGAAACGGCGACCTCATCATCACGGTGAACGTGAAGCCGCACGACTTCTTCCACCGCGACGGCGACAACATCCGCATCCACGTGCCGGTCACGTTCGCTGAGGCGGCGCTTGGCGCCACCATTGAGGTTCCAACGCTCGACGGCGACACCGTCAAGGTGCGCGTCCCGGCCGGAACACCGTCGGGTCGCACCCTCCGGGTCAAGGGCCGCGGCGTGAAAACGTCCAAGGCGACCGGCGACCTGTTGGTGACTATCGACGTCGCGGTTCCCCAAAACCTGAGCAAGGAAGCGGAGGAAGCCGTGAAGGCCTTCGCTGCTGCCACCACTGACGCCAACCCGCGTCACGACCTGGCCGCGAAGGCCCGGTTGTAAGGAGGCGGTCATGGGCATCGACGTCAACCAGCCGATCTTTGTCATCTCCGTAGCCGCGGAGCTTGCCGACATGCATCCGCAGACGTTGCGCCAGTACGACCGCTTGGGCATCGTCTCGCCCAGCCGTGCGCCCGGCAAGTCCCGCCGCTACTCGCAGAACGACGTCAACAAGCTGCGGGAGGTCCAGCGCCTCTCGCAGTCAGGCGTCTCCCTTGAGGGCATCAAGCGAATCCTTGACCTTGAAAACCAGGTCGCCGCGCTCCAGTACCGGGTGGCTGAGCTGACGGAAGAACTGACCCGCCGCCGCACACCGGCCGGCGCGCGCATCTTCGCTGCAGGCGCGGCCGGCGACGTCGTCAGCCTGGCACGCGGGCAGCGGCCCCGGGCGAGGTCGCAGGCTGTTGTGGTGTGGAGGCCCCGCGGGGATTAATTCCTCGAGCTAGTCCCGGCTGCGGTCCCAACTCACCACCACGCGGGCAGCTCCCCCCTCGGTGCGCTCCACGTTGACCACGATCTGCGAGTCCGTTGCACCCATATCCCGGATCTGCTGCTTGTAATTCTCGAGGTGCTCCTGCAACGACTCTTCGGTCCACTCGCCGGGGCGCATCCTCGTGGAAATCTCCACTGGTTCCTCCCGGACAAGAATCTCGTCGGGCTGTTCGGTCGCTAAGGGTTCCGGCGTCGGGGAAGCCTGCGGCGCCAGCATCCGGAAGGCGAACGCGCCGCCGGCTATGCCAGCCGCCAAACCCGCTGCGATGAGCCAGATGGCGCGTCCTGGTCCGCGCCGTTTGGAACTGGTTCCGATCAGGTTTGCTGCCTTTTTGGAGCTTCGTCGTGCCATGGGAGTTCAACTTTCCAGTCGGCGTTCGGTGGTCCGTGCATCTGCGGGCCGCAACCCGCCCCTCCATCGTAAGCATCCTTAGAACCCTTGGTAAGCCGCGCGCCGCGTCCGCCGAAACCACCTAGCCGTCCAGCGCCGGTTGTACCTGTGGCTAGATGGGTGAAACGGGAAGATAATGAAGGCATGGCACGGCAAGCAGCGCTCGTGCTGATGACCTGAGCATCGTGAGGATGATTCCGGTGTCGTTGTCCGAAGAAGAACGCAGGAGCTTGGAAGAGCTGGAGCAGGAACTCGCGTCAACGGATCCCGGGCTCGCCTCTGAACTGAAGACTGGCCGCCCACGCGGAGCAACGGCCCGCACAATTCTTGGCGGCCTGGCTGTTCTGTCCGGCTTCGTCATGGTGATCGCCGGGATTATCACCCAGTTGGTAGTCCTGGGTGTCGTGGGTTTCCTGCTGGCCAGCGCCGGGGCCTACTGGCTTCTTGCCGGGTCTTCGCTCCGGGTGCGGATCGGATGGCGCCGGATCGGACGGCACGACGGCGAACCGGCACCTTAATGGGAATACGGCACCGCGGGCGCGGCCCCCGACGCCGGTGAGACGGACGCTTCTTAGGGAACCGGGGGTACGGGAGGCTGGATCGGAGTCTCCGGCTGCTTCACGGGTTCCGGCTCGCCCGGGGGCATCATCATGCGCCACGCCAGGACTGCGCCCGCGCCAACCACTGCCCCAACGAGGAGGCCGACAAGCCACCCGGACAGGCGTGGAGCACGCTGTGGGCTCTTGCGCTTCAGGGCCTGGGTGGTCCTCTTGACAGCGCTGGCAGCGGTCCGTTGGGCGTCCTTGGCCGCTTTCTTGTTGCCGGTCAGCGTGAGCATGACACCGTGAACCACGGCCGGGACGTCAGCGTGATCGATCCGGGTCAACGCCCACTTCACCACCGCATCAGCTTGGGACGATGTGCCGTCCGCCGCATGCGTCACCCACTCCCGTGCAAGATCCTGCACGGCGGGAATGATGTTCTGTGGTTTGTACATGGTGCACCCCTATCGGAGTAGATGGCCCCGTTTGCCAGCCTACGCCGGAGCCCCTGCGACCAACAGGGCGCCCCGGCGTCGTAGGGTCAGTCGCGGACCACTGCCGCCAACTCCACCGGGTTCTCCAGGCCGGCCCACTGGCCATTGAGGGTCAACTGGTTGTGGAGCTCAGGAGCTGCCGCGGTGCTGGCAGAAGCGTCCGCGGCCACATCCAGGACCCGCGCCACTTTCAACCGCAGCTCGCCCGCGTCGATGATCGTCACGCCGCTGCCCGATACCGGCGCCGAGGCACTCAAGGTGGGAACACCGCCGTCGAGCTTTCCGCTGCCTTTCACCGTGACCGTACTGGGCCGCGGTTCCGGCTCGCCGTCGACGATCAGTTCCGCCTCTTCCTGGCCGGTCAAGATGGCTGTAGCGAGGGCTTTGACGTAAATGGGGTCGGCGCAGGCGTCGTAGACATAGCGCTTGCCCAGGACCGAGTGATCCATGGTGCCTATGAGCCAGTCCTCGGCACCGGCCAGCTCGAAGCCGCGGTAGCTGAGGGGAACCTGGTAGATGCGCTCGCCGGCGGTGACGACGTGGGTCTCGATACCCACTTCTCCAGCGGGATCGTCAAAACGGTAGGCGCCGATGAGTTCCGGGGTGCCGTCCTGGATGAACCAGGGTTGCTTCGGCAAGTAGTCAGCGATGAGTTCGAGCTTGGACGGGGACAGGGTTGCCTTGTGAATGATCGCCATGGACTCCAGCCTAGGGCAGGGTGCCGCGGTCCCGAAGACGGGCACCCTGCCACCAGCTAGCGTGAAGGTACCCCCTCCACGAAAGTCGCCACAACGGACGTCCTGGCTAGCTCTTCAGGCGTGACCAGCAGTGGATCCTGCTCGAAAACCGTGAGGTCGGCCAACTTCCCAACACTGATGGTGCCCGTTTCCGCAGCCAGGCCGGCAGCGGCTGCGGCGTGGCTGGTATAGCCTTCCAAGGCCATCAGCGCAGTGAGGGCCTGCGCCGGTTGGACCGGCTCAACGTCCGGCCGCTCAACCGGCCGGCGCAGGATGGAATCAGCCATCATGGCCCGGGGATCGTAAGGCGTGATGGGCCAGTCGGAGCCGAGGGCCAAGGTCACTCCAGCCTCCCGCAGATCCCGGCACCGCCAGCCGCGGGCGGCCCGCTCGCCACCCAGCCGTACGGACCAGTTGTCCGTGCGGTCTGCACGGGTGTGGTGGGTCCCATGGACCGGCTGCATGCTGGCTGCGACGCCGAGTTCGGCGAAGCGGGCCACCAGATCGTCGGGGATGGTCTCGATGTGCTCGATCCTGTGAGCAGCCAAATACCGCGCGTCCCCGGCAGCCTCCAGCCCTTCGAGAACGTACCTAACCCCCTGGTCCCCGATGGCATGCGTGGCCGTGGGAATGCCGCGCTCCACAAAGAACCTCAGCGCTTTCTGGAAGTCCTCGGGGTCGGTCCACACCGATTCATGGTTCTCGCCGTAGGCATCAGGTTGTTCCAGCCATGCCGAGCCGTTGTCGATGGTGCCGTCGATGAAGAACTTCACGCCTTCCACTCGCCATCTCCTGCCGCCCGTGCCCTGCAATGCGGCAGCTTCCTCAAGCTCGTGCAATGATGCGCCGGCATTGACCATGGGGGAGAAGCGCAGCCGGATCGGGAGCTCGCCTGTGGCCTCAAGCTGGGAGGCAAGTTCCCCCGACCCTTCGGCGTAGTCCATGACATGCGTGGAGGTGATTCCGACGGCGGCCATCCCGTTCAGCAGTTCGCCCAGCCTTTCGACGCGGATTTCGAAGCTCTCCTGCGGGAGGACTTTCGTCACCAGGTCCATGGCACTGAACTCGACGAGGTAGCCGGTGGGGGTGCCGTCGTCGTCGACGTCTATCAGCGACTCGTCCGGAAAGTCCACTGGCCCCGTTATCCCAGCCGCGGCCAAGGCCGCAGAATTGACGATCGCCGAGTGGCCGTCGCGCATTCGCAGGAACATCGGCACGGAACCGGTGGCCTGGTCGAAAAGGCGGCCGCTGAAACTGATGCCGGTGAACAGATTAGGGTCCAGGCCCCAACCGATCACCCACTCACCCGGGCCGGCAACCGCGGCGGCGTCTCCGATGATCCGTTGGACCTCTGACAGGGGGCCGAAGTCCGTCAACTGCAAGCCACGGGCCAGGTCCAGGCCAAAAACCACATGTGTATGGCTGTCGTTCAGGCCAGGGACAATTGTGGCGTCGCCGTAGTCGCGGATCACGGTGCCGGTTCCACGGAACGGCTCAACGTCCGCAGGACTCCCGACGGCGGCAATCAGGCCGTCTTTGATCGCAAGGGCGGTGGCGGTTGGCGTTTCCGGGTCCAGGGTGTGGATTCGTTGTGCCAGGACGATGGTGTCTGCGACCGTCACGTCAGTGCTCCTTCGCTCATGGGTTCTTTCTTCTTCAGGCCCGCGAACAGCGCGTCTACGCGCGCCTGTTCTGCGGTGGGAGCCGGCTTGAGGACGGAGACCAGCAGGTAGACGGCCAGGTTGACCATCAAGCCGGCCACTCCGGAGGTCAGCCCACCCAGCCATGGAATCGAAAGGGGGCTTGGGTACATGAGTTCCAGGACGGCTGCCACCAGGATCCCCGAGACCATCGCGGCGTTGGCTGCGGCAGCAGTGCCCCGGCGCCAGAAGATGCCGAGCAGGAGCGTGGGCGCCAGCTGGCAGATGGCCTGGTAGGACACGAAGGCCACCACGATCAGGCCGGAGACCTGGTTTGCCATCAGAAGCGCGGCGCCGGCGGAGATGAGCGTGATGGCAGCGACGGCGATCTTTGCACCCTTCGCGGACTCAATCCGCTCATGCTTGTGAAC
This sequence comes from Arthrobacter sp. AK01, assembly GCF_021109375.1. NCBI lineage: Bacteria > Bacillati > Actinomycetota > Actinomycetes > Micrococcales > Micrococcaceae > Arthrobacter > Arthrobacter sp. AK01. The sequence goes on along the minus strand of NZ_JAJOHP010000002.1, from coordinate 87,241 downwards.
GCCGATCACGTCGTTGGCCAGCTGCGTTCCCACGGCCTGCAGATTGGCTCCCACGTTGCCCATGGTGGCGGCCACAACACACACGCCGGCAATGGCAACCATGCCCACTCCGCCGACTCCAGCCAGGATGAACCACACAGTATCGGGTGCGTCGGAAACACTCGGGATGCTGGTGGCCAGCAGGCACACTGTGGTGAGCGCGGCAGAGAACAGGAACATGATCGGTGCTGCCTGGACGGCGGACTTCTGGACCGTCTTCGGGGTCTTGACGCTGAACATCCGGACAAACAGGTCCGGCCAGCACCAAGCGCCCATCATGCCCGTAAAAATCAGGGAGAACAGGTAGAACGGGCCCGCGGCGCTGCCGGGACCGGGAAGTTGGAGCAAGCTGGGCGAAACCTCGTTGAACCCGTGACCGTTGGTGATGAGCCACACCATGAGTCCGAGGATCACCAGGAAGCCGACGCCGTAGGCAAAAATCCCTTGAACCATGTCGCTGATGATGAGCCCGCGGGTGCCAAGCTTGACGGTCCAGATCTGGCGTGCGGCGATGAAGAGCACACCAATCACCACGGCGACGTAGGGGGAGACCTGCCCGAAGGACAGCGTGGAGAAGACGAGGCCAAGGGACTGCATGCCCAGGACGACCCACGGAATTGAGGCAAGGACGCCGATGAGCGCTGCGATGACCCGTACCGAGCGCGAGTTGTACCTCAGGCCAAGCAGGTCTGCCTGGGTCCGCAGATCGTGGATCCGGCCCCACTTGTTCACAGGTGTGCCGAGGAAGAACATCAGCACCACGCTGAGCAGTGAATAGGACAAGGAGTAGAAGCCGATGGCACCGGCACTGGCAGTCAACCCGGCAAAGGAAATGAACATCGTGCCGGCAAGCCAGGTGTTGAGGAACGCCATCGTGCCGAACCAGGAACTGAAGGAGCGGCCACCGGTGGCGTATTCGCTCATGGATTTGTCCACGCGCCTGCCGCGGCTCATGACAACCACCACCAGCACGGTGAACAGAAGGATGGCGCCGTAACCGATCAGCATGTTCATGGCGTTTCCTCGTCGTCAGCATCCCGCGTCATCCACAGGCCGAAGAGTGACAAGGTCACCAGCGCGTTGGCTACGAGGAAGTACCAAATGGTGGCTTGGCCATCGCTGAACAACCAGTGCACGGGTGGGGCAAGCAGGAGCAGGATATCGACCACGAAGATCGTCCTGCGTAGGTGGCTTCGGCGGTCCGAAGTCAGGACAGCTTGGGACATTGGGGGGATCCATTCCTCCGGGCGTCGTTGGCCGGATGTAAGCGAAGGAGACGATGTGCGGGAACGTTCCCGCAAATAAAAGTGTGGGACGTCACAGGGTTGATGTCAAGGGCTTCCCCAAGATCCGGGAAGCGGCGTCGCCCGGGCGCCGCCTAGGATGAGGTCATGGCGAGAACCCGGGCAACCATCATGGACATCGCGCGCGAGCTCGGCCTGTCCAAGACCACAGTGTCCAGCGCATTGGGCGGCTCCGGCCGTATCTCCGATGAGAAGCGCGAGCTGATCCAGGAAACCGCTGACCGCCTTGGCTACGTCACCAATCGAGCCGCCCGCAGCCTGCGCGTCAACCGGATCGGTACTATCGGCCTCCACATTCCTCCGGTGGCCCGAAGCCTCGCCTTCTACATGGACTTCGCCTTTGGCGTCACGGAAGGCGCTGCTGCCGCTGACTACGACGTCACCCTTTTTGCCCGCGAACTCACGCCGCGCATGGCTTTTCAGGTGGATGGGGTGATAGCCATCGACCCCGCCCCGGGGGAGCCGCTTGTGGCTGCTCTCCTTGCCAGTGGCATCCCGACGGTGAGTGTCGGCCGCTACGGCGGTCCTGGCGAGGAGCGGGTGCAAGGAACCTTGGAAGCCCATCACGCAGAACTGCAGACCCAGGTGCTGGACCACCTGCTGGCCCGGGGCCGGCGACGTCCGGCGCTGCTCGCCATTGACGACGCCATTGGATCATCCTGGGCTGTCGATACCCGCCGGACTTACACCGACTGGTGCATTCGGAATGGCATGGAGCCGCTCGTTCATGAGGTCGGGGCCAATGCCAATCCGCGGGATCTGATAGCCGCCATCACCCAAGCCGTGGACATTGGCCGTGCCGATGCGCTGGTGTGCGGTGCGCAAGGACAGGCTGCGCAAAGTCAGATTGTCCTGGAAAGCCGGGGCCTGTCACTGGGCAAGGACTTGGATGTGGTCTCCTTTGCCGGTGCGGCCGCGTTGGAAACCGGCAATCCGCTGATCAGCTCAATTGACCTGGCGCCGCGTGCTTACGGGAAGGCTGCCACGGAACTTTTGGACGCCATCATCCAGGATCCTGACGCCCCGCCTGTTCATCGTTGGTTCGAAGGGGCCAGCGTGCACCTGGCGCGCTGAGCGAAGCCCGGCACCGCTTACTGGGCGGGATTGGCGACGAGGGATCCTGGAGCCGCCCCCACCATTCCCTCCACCGCGCGGGCGAGGTGGCTGCCGCGGTCGTTGACGCCGTCCCAGCGGACCAGGGCCTGCGCGTTCAGGCCATCCACCATGCCGAGGATCTGCCAGGCTACGGCGGCGGCATCGGAAACGTTGAATGCTCCGGTCGCGTTCCCGTCTTCCACGACTCCCTGGAAGACCTTTTGCCAGGCGTCCATTTGTTCGCGGACGGACGCGGCCAGGGCTTCGTTGCGGCGTCCCAGCGTCCACGCTTCAACCCAAATGGCCGTGACGTCCAGCCTGCTGTTGTCCAGGAGCGTGTCCACCAGCAAGCTGAGCCGCTCGGACGGGCCGGGGAGCTGACTCAACAAGCCTGCGATTTCCTGTGTTTCCGCGGCCACGATGGTGGCGAACGTGCTGGAGACGAGCGCTTCCATGTTGGGCTGATAGTGCGCCACCAAGCCTGAAGCGACCCCCACCCGGGCGGCTACATTGCGCAGCGTCAGGGCTGTGAGACCCGTCTCGAGTGCGATCCCGCGGGCGGCTTCAGTGATTTCTGCGGCGCGTTCTGCCGGTGACTTCCGGACCGCGCGCTTCTGTGGAGTGCTTGACATCAAGGACCAGTCTAGATTACCTTTTCAGCATTGTTGATCGTGTGATCAACAAGAGAATTGCACTAAGGACGAAGGAGTCACCCATGGCTTGGAGAATGCCGGCCGAAACCGCACCGCATGAACGCACCTGGATGGCGTTTCCCCGCACCGGCCTGACCCTTGGCGACGACGCCGCCTCGGCCGAAGAGGCCTACGAGGCCTGGACCGCCGTCGCCCATGCCGTGGCCGAATTCGAACCTGTCACCATGGTGGTGGACCCGAGCGAGCGCGAGCGCGCTGCCCGCATGCTGGGCAACGGAATCGAACAGGTTGAGGCGCCGTTGGATGAGTTCTGGATGCGCGACGTCGGACCCACCTTTGTGCTGGACGACGAACGTCCCGGCGTGCTCGGCGCTGTGGACTGGATCTTCAACGGGTGGGGTGCCCCGGCGTGGTCTGAATGGCAGAAGAGCGCCGGAATGGCCCGCTTCGTCGCGGAGCAGTCGGGCGCCGAACTGGTCAGCTCGCTGCTGGTCAACGAGGGCGGCGCCATCCACGTGGACGGCGAAGGAACTGTGCTGATCACCGAAACGGTCCAGCTGGATCCGGGCCGGAATCCCTATGCCGACAAAGCGGCGGTCGAAGCCGAACTGGCCCGCACCATCGGAGCCACCAAGGTCATTTGGGTACCCCGGGGACTGACCCGCGACTATGAGGACCTGGGCACGCGCGGTCACATCGACATGGTGGCCACCCTCCCCACTCCCGGCCGTATCCTGCTGCACTCCCAGACCAACCCCGAGCACCCGGACTACGAGGTCAGCCGCACGCTCCAGGCATTCCTGGAAACCCAGACAGATGCGGCGGACAAGCCGTTCGAGATTGTGCCGCTGCCGGCTCCGGAAACGCTGCGCGACGACGACGGCTTTGTGGACTGGAGCTACGTCAACCACTTGGTGGTTAATGGCGGCGTGATCGCCTGCGGCTATGGAGAAGAACGTGCTGATTCCCTTGCGGCAGAAATTTTGGCTGAGGCTTACCCTGGCCGCCGCGTGGTCACTGTGGACGCCCGGCCCATCCTGGCCCGCGGTGGCGGTATCCACTGCATCACCCAGCAGCAGCCGCGTCTCAGCGGAGCGCCGTTCACCGGAGGTGCCGCGTAATGGCCCGCTTCGACGTCGTTGAGGCATCCATCGCGCAACTGCGCGGGGCACTTGAGTCGGGCGAGGTGACCAGCGAGGAACTGACCCAGGCGTACCTTGACCGCATCGAGGCCTTCGACCGCAACGGCATCAAGCTCAACTCAATGGTGGTCATGAACCCCGATGCGATGGCGGATGCTCGGGCCTCGGACGAACGCCGGGCCCAGGGCGCTGTGAGGGGTCCCTTGGACGGCATCCCGTACACGGCCAAGGACAGTTACCTGGCCAAGGGACTCACTGCCGCGGCAGGTTCGCCCGCTTTTGAGCATCTGGTGGCGCAGCGTGATGCGTTCACCATCGAGCGGCTCCGCGATGCCGGGGCGGTGCTGATTGGCCTGACCAACATGCCGCCCATGGCCAACGGCGGCATGCAGCGTGGTGTGTACGGGCGCGCCGAGAGCCCCTATAACGCAGAGTTCCTGACGGCGGCTTTCGGCTCCGGCTCCTCCAACGGTTCCGGCACCGCGACAGCGGCCAGCTTCGGAGCCTTCGGCCTTGGTGAGGAGACATGGTCAAGTGGCCGCGCACCGGCGTCGAACAATGCTTTGTGCGCTTACACGCCCTCGCGCGGCGTCATCTCGGTGCGCGGAAACTGGCCGCTGGTTCCCACCATGGACGTCGTGGTGCCGCACACGCGCACGATGGCCGACATGCTGGAACTGCTGGACGTGATCGTGGCCGACGACGCAGAGACGCGCGGCGACTTCTGGCGGGCGCAGCCTTGGGTTCAGCTCCCGAAGTCGTCCGAGGTCCGGCCGGAGTCGTATGTTGCGCTGTCTCCGGAAACGGTCGACGGCGGAGGGCTGGCTTTGCGGGGCAAGCGCTTCGGTGTGCCGCGCATGTATATCAACGCAGACCCGGACGCCGGGACCAGCGAGCAGCCGGGGATCGGCGGGCCCACCGGGCAACGCATTGAGACGCGGGCTTCGGTGATAGCCCTGTGGGAGGCCGCGAAGGGCGACCTTGAAGCTGCCGGGGCTGAAGTTGTGCTGGTGGACTTCCCTGTGGTCTCCAACTATGAAGGCGACCGACCCGGCGCGCCCACCATCGCCACCCGCGGCCTGGTCAGCTCCGAGTACCTCAAGCGTGAGATCGAGGACCTGTCGGCCTGGGCATGGGACGACTTTCTGCAGGCCAACGGTGATCCCTCCCTTAACCGGCTGGCCGACGTGGACGGCGCTAGGATCTTCCCGCACCCGAAGGGCGCGCTGGCGGACCGTTACACCGGATTCGACGACCATATTTCCGGCTATCCCCGGCAGGTCCGTGAGTACGGTGTCTCCCGATTCACCGAGATCCCCGAGCTGGAAGGCGGAGTGCGCGGCCTGGAGGAGACCCGGCGCGTTGACCTGGAGGACTGGATGGACGGGCTCGGACTGGACGCGGTCCTGTTCCCGGCAGCGGCCGACGTCGGACCTGCCGACATGGACGTCAACCCGGCCTCCGCGGACCTCGGTTGGCGCAACGGTGTGTGGGTGGCCAACGGCAACCTCGCCCCGAGGCACTTGGGCATCCCCACGGTCACCGTGCCGATGGGAACGATGGCGGATATCGGCATGCCCGTGGGCCTCACTTTCGCAGGCCGCGCCTACGACGACACGGCACTGCTGACGCTGGCTGCCGCCTTCGAAGCAACGGGTTCGCGGCGCACGGCTCCGCCCCGGACGCCGGCGCTGTAAAGGGATTCGACGGCGGATTCGATGGCGGGCAAGCCGGACCTAATGCGTTGCTGGGCCCCGGCTCTGATTACAATCAAAGGGACGTCGACCACTGAGGGAATCATGAAGAAACTCACCACTGTCCTGATCGCCGCCGGGCTCATCGCCTCGGCATCCGCTTGTTCCGCCCAGCAGCAGCTGACCACCGCGGAAACCTGTGACCGCGTTGGCGTCGCCGCAGCCGGCATTCCCCAGAACGCGAGCAAGACCGCCACCATCCGCGTGGCCAACGCAATCCGGCCTATCGAGCCCGTGGCTTCCACCGACATGAAGCCGGTTGTCACGGCCATCCTGGAGTTCCTGGATGAGCAGGCCAAGGAAACCCCGGATGAAGCAAAGCTGGGCGAGCTCGGCGCTGCCTATCAGGAAGCAGGCACCAAGTACGGCGAGCTCTGCCGCGGCTAATGACGCCCGCGCGCTGAACACGCAGTCGCTGAACTCGCAGAAGGGACCGGTTGAAGAACCGGTCCCTTTTCGCGTCCCCCGATCGACCCTCTCTCACCGTTGGGCCGTTTATGCCGGGCCCTCTCTCCCTTCTTTCAAGCAAGTGATAGAGGGTTTGGGGGATGGGCGCTGGAGGTGAGAGACGGTCCGCGCCAAGGGCGCATTAGGTGAGAGAGGGCTACTTTTCGTCGGGGCCCAGGTCAGGCTCGACGGCGAAACTTACCTCGCGCGTCGCGCTTCCATGCAGTTCCAGGATGGCGAGCTCGTTGGCGCCTTTGCGGATCAGGGGACCGGGAACGTACAGCGTGCGCTGTGGTCCGCGGCTCCAGTAACGGCCCAGGTTGAAGCCGTTGATGAAGGCATTTCCCTTGGTCCAGCCGTCCAAACGAATGAATCTATCCCCGGGGCCATCGGCGTCGAAGGTCGCGAACGAAACCGACGGACCAGCTACGCCGGCGGAGACGACACCGGGCGGCAGGTCAGCCGCTGCTGATCGGAACGCATCAAGCGAAGCCAAGTCAACAGCGCCGACCACCCAGTCCAGTACCTCCACGCCGTTCAGCAGCGCGGGCCCCATCAACCCCTTGGCCTCGCCGATCCTCTGCCCGTAGTTCACCCGGCCTTGATCCTCCAGGAGAACCTGCAAGCGGCCACCAGCGGGGATGGCAACAGAGAGCTCACCCAATTCCCGGCTCAGGACACCGACGGGCACTCCATCCAGGAAGAACTGCGCGCGGTCCCGGATTTCAGCAAAGGACAGGACGCCACCGGTTTCCAAGGACTTCTCATAGAGGTAGAAGCCCCGGTACTGGCCAGTGATTTCCACAGGTGGAACGGAGCCAGGAACCAGCTGCGTGGCAACCGGAACATCCAGCAAGGATACGGATTCGGACACAGTGAGCGAAGAAGCGGGAACCGGAACCCTCACGGCAGGCACCTCAGAAGGAACCGGGAAGTGCTTGGCGATCACGTCCCGGAACGCGAAGTACTTGGCCGTCGGGTACCCGTCCTCAGAGAGGGGAGCGTCATAGTCATAGGACGTGATGGTGGGCTCGTAAATGCCCTTGTCGTTAGCGCCGTTGGTGAAGCCGAAGTTCGTCCCGCCGTGGAACATGTAGATGTTCACTGAAGCCCCGGCAGTGAGCAGGGCATCCAGTTCGGCGGCGGAAGCAGCGGCGTCGGTGGTGTGGTGGTGCGTTCCCCAGTTGTCGAACCAGCCGTTCCAGAACTCGGCGCACATCAGCGGTCCCGTGGGCTGCCGCTCCCGCAAAAACCCAAGCCGCTCAAGGGAACGTGAACCAAACGTCCCGGTCTTATGCAGTTCGGGCAATGAACCGTCCTCGATCATGGTCCCGAACGGCTGGTCGCAGGTGAACAGCGGAACATCAACACCCGAGCGCTTGGACAGGTCCACCAGATGCTGCAGGTACTCCTTGTCGTTCCCGTAGGCGCCGTACTCGTTCTCAATCTGGAACATGATCACCGGACCGCCCCGCGTGATCTGCCGGGGCACCACCAAAGCCAGCACGGACTCCATGTAGGAAGAGACAGCCGCCAAGTAGCCGGGTTCGCTGCTGCGGACGCCCACAGTGGGGTCGGTGAACAGCCACGCGGGCAACCCTCCGTTGTCCCACTCGGCGCAAATGTAGGGGCCGGGCCGGACAATGGCGTGCATCCCGGAAGCGGCCACCAGGTCCAGGAAGCGCCCAAGATCCAGCCCGCCGTCGGCCAAAAAGACACCCGGCTCGGGCGAGTGCTCATTCCACGGCACATACGTCTCGATGGTGTTCAACCCCATCAGCCGGGCCTTATGGATCCGGTCGGCCCACAGGTCGGGGTGAACCCGGAAGTAGTGGATGGCTCCGGAGAGGATGCGGAACGGCTGATCGTCCAGGAGGAAGTCCTGATCGCCGATTGCGAAGTTGCTCAAGAAAGGTCCTAACAGGGTCTACGCGGAACGCAGCACGGCGTGGAAAGCGTACGAGGCATTGCTCCAGGTCACGAACAGCAGCGGTGCCGGCGCCAACGCGATACCCAGCACCGGCTGCATCACGGCGGCGGACACGATGATCCCCAGCAGGACCAGCATGGCCAGGCTGAGGTACCAGCGCTGCGCCACCAGATAAAGCGAAGCCTTGAGGACGCTTTTCAGCTTCGCCTCAGGCAGAAGTACGACGCCGGCAATCGCCGTGACGGTAAGGCTCACCGTCACGGCGGCCGCTACGACGATCAGCGGCACCAGCAGGGCGGCGCCTGGAATGGTCTGGACATTGTTCTGGAGGACGGCAAGGTCCACGCCAAGGAACATCAGCAGGGCCACGGCACCCACGCCGAGCAGTGCGGCTTTCGCGAAACTGCGCTTGTATCCCCGAAGGAAAGCGGCCACCGGCTTGACCGCGCCGCCGTCGTCGTTCAATGCCTTGAACGCGGCGAAGATGCCGGCGAGCGACGGTGCGATGGTGACCGAGAGGGCCAGGAAGAACGGCCACGCAGCGGCGGGGTCGGCCACCAGGGAGAGGCTGAGGACCAGCGGCGCGTTGGCCACGGCGAGCAGTGCGTTGCCGGCCAGGAAGGTGTAAATGAACCCGAAAATGCTCCCGAAGGTTTCAAATCCTGGCCCGGCCCATCGCCGCGGTTTAGCGCTCACACTACTCATCCTTTCATTCCGCTCGTCGCGATGCCTTGGATGAAGTAACGCTGGCCGATGAGGAAGATGATGAGGATCGGGATCACGGAGATCACGGAGCCGGTCATGATCATGGCGTACTCAGCGTCGAACTGGCCCACGAAGGACCGCAGGCCCAGTTGGACGGTCCAGAGGCGGTTGGACGTGAGGTAGATGAACGGACCCATGTAGTCGTTCCACGTGTTCACGAACGTGAGCAACGCCAGGCTGGCGAGGGCGGGCTTGGACAGTGGCAGGATGACGCGTGCCCAGATGCCGTATTCGCTCAGGCCATCGATGCGGGCCGCTTCGCAGAGTTCGTCCGGGATGGTCATGTAGTACTGGCGCATCAGGAACACGCCGAAGGCACCGAATGCCTGCAGGAGAATCAACGCGTTGAAGCTGTTGGTGAGGCCAAGGTTCTGCATCATGATGTACTGCGGCACCATGTAGGCCTGCCACGGAACAGCAATGGTGCCGATGTAGGCCAGGAACAGGACATCGCGGCCCGGGAAGCGGACCTTCGAGAAGCCGTAGGCGGCCAGCGAGCCCGTGAGGACCTGCAGACAGGTGATGATTACGGCAAGGTACAACGAATTCTGCAGGTAGCCCATCATGGGGATGCGGGTCCAGATGTCCGTGTAGTTGCTCCACACGAACTCCTGCGGAATCCACTGGATGGGAACGGTAAGGACTTGGTTGTTCTCCTTCAACGACGAGGAAAGCATCCAGATGAACGGCACCATGAGCGCCGCCACCAGGACCACCAGCACACCGTAGATCACGATGTTCGCGGTCCGCTTCTTCTGTTCGCGCGGGGAGCGTTTGCGGTCGGTTCGACGGCGGTCTTCCGCAGTAGGTGCCCCGTCCGGGAACGCTGCTGCGTCCGTCACGTGAGTGGCTTTGAGGTCTTCGGCCATGTTGGTCATCAGCGTTCCCTCCGCTGTTGGATCTTGAACTGCAGGACGGTAACCGTCAGCACGATGATGAACAGGACCAGCGAAATGGCCGAGGAGTAGCCGAACTTACCTTCGCCGATGCCCTCCTGGTAGATCAGCTGGGACAGCACTGTGGTGGAACGTCCGGGGCCACCGTTGGTCATGACCACGATCAGGTCGAACACCTTGAAGCTGGAGACCGTCAGCATGACCACCACAAAGAACGTGGTGGGACGCAGCGATGGGATGGTGACGTTCCAGAAACGCTGCCAAGCACTGGCGCCGTCAACTTCGGCGGCTTCGTACAGCTCGGTGGGGATCGCCTGCAGGCCGGCCAAGTACAGGACCATGTAGTAGCCCATGTCCCGCCACACGCTGGTGATGATGACAGCCGGCATGGCCCAGTCGGAACTGGACGTCCAGCCCGGCGGGTTGGCGATACCGATGGCGCCGAGGAACTGGTTGATGGGGCCGCTGTCGGGGCTGAACAGCATGTTCCAGACGACGGCGACAGCCACCAAGGAGGTGATGTAGGGGAAGAAGATGGCTACCCGGAAGAAACCGATGCCCTTGAGCTTGCGGTTCAGCAGCATCGCCAGGATGAGCGCGAGTGCCATGGTGAGCGGGACGTGGCCCAAGGCGTAGACCAAGGTGTTCCGCAGCGCGATCCAGAAGGAGTCGGACGCGAACATCCGCTCGAAGTTGGCCAGGCCAACCCACTTGGGAGCGCTGAACGAGGTCCATTCCATGAAGGAGAGCGCGAAAGCGGCCACGACTGGAATGAGGGTGAAGGCCAGGAAGCCAAGGAAGTTCGGAAGGATGAACGTCCAGCCGATCAGCGTGTTACGCCTGGCTTGCTTCCTGTTGCCGCGGCTGTGCACGGGGGCAGGCGCCTGGGTGATTGTTTCTGTAGTCATGATGACCGCTCCCCGGGACGGGGGCGTTCCTCCATTTCAGGATCCGGAGAATTCGGGTCCAGTTCCGGTGCGGCGTCCAGGGACGCAGCACCGGAACCAGATGCTTGCCTGGCCTTACTTGCCCAGGACTTCGCTGGTGACGCGCTTGCCCATCTCTGCGATGCCATCAGTGACGGAGCGCTCGCCGACCATGATGAGGTCGTGCTCCTGGTTGAGGATCTTGTCCGTAGCGGCAGACTTGTCGCTGACGGGCATTTCCAGGGCGGTCTGATCCGGGGCGAAAGCCTTCTTGGAGAGCTCGTCGGTAGGCAGGCCGTCCAGCTTGAAGTACTCGGCGGTGACTGACTCGTTTTGCAGGGCAGGGACGACACCGATCTTGGAGATGGCCTTGGCGCCCTCTTCACCGGCAGCCCACTCGATGAACTTCTTGGCCTCATCGGAGTGGGTGGCGTTCTTGTTCACGGCGAAGGCCGTGGGCGAACCGAACGTGGTGACCTTGCCGTCGTCGTTCTTCTGCGGCAGTGGAGCCAGGCCCCAGTTGACGTTGGTCTTGCCGTCCTTCTTGGCCTGCAGGATGCCTGCCGTGTACCAGGTGCCCATGGGCATCATGGCAGCCTGGCCGGTCTCGAACATGGTGCGGTAGCTGGTCTTCTGGCTCTTGGCGGTGCCGAAGTCCAGGGTGGTGCCGGACTTCTGGAGGTCCAAGGCGGTGTTGTACTGGTCCTCCATGAAGCCGTAGTCGCCGCTGTTCTGGTCAGCACCGTTCTGGGCCGCTGCGATGGCCTGGACCACGGAACGCCAGATGTGGTGGTAGGTGCCGTAGACCTTCTTGCCTTCAGCTTCGGTGGTGAGTTTCTTGGCGATCTCCGTGTACTTCTCCCACGTCAGGTCCTTGGGCTCTTCGATACCGGCAGCCTTGAACAGGTCCTTGTTGTAGTACAGGAGCCAGAAGTCCTGGCGGTAGGGAGCCGCGAAGTATTTGCCGTCCATGTCGAAGGCGTCCAGGCCGGCGAGGTTGTCCTTGCCCACCTTGTCCACCACGCTGTTGATCTCCTGAAGCTGGCCGTTATTGGCGTAGCGGGAGTAGTCGATCACGTTCTTCATGGTGAGGACGTCAGTGGTGTCGCCACCGGCAAGCATGGTGGTCACCTTCTGCGGGTAGTCATCAGCCAGGATGTCCACGGGTTCAATGTCCACGGTGGGGTTGGCGGCCTCGTAGCCGTCGAAGAGGGCCTTGAACTCGGGGGTGCCTTCGTAGTTCCAGACCGAGACGGTCAGCTTGGTCTTTCCGTTGGCTGCCGGTTGTTCGGCCGGACCGGCTGCGCCTGCACAGCCAGTGAGTCCAAGCCCTGCAGTCACCGCAAGGGCGATTGCGGCGAGGGTTGTGCGCTTCATTGCGTTCTCCTTAGTGGGGGTTCTTAAGTCTGCCGCGGCTGCGGCTGTGGGTTTGACGGGGCTAGGCGCTGAGGCCGAGGTCCGCGTGGACTACTTGGGCCTGGAGGTCCTTGCCGGCGAGGTACCGTTCGAGATCGTCCAGTGCGGCATCGGACATCCGCCGGGTTTCAGTTCCGAGTGAGCCGGCGATATGCGGTGTGAGGATCACATTGGGGAGGTCGTACAGCGTGGACTCTGCCGGCAGCGGCTCGGGCTCCGTGACGTCCAACAGGGCTGTGATTCGTCCGGTGGCGCACTCTTTCTCGAGGGCCGCCGTGTCAATCAATGAGCCGCGTGCAGTGTTGATGAGCGTTGCGTGGTCCTTCATGGCGCTGAGCTCTGCCGTGCTGATCATGTTGCGGGTTTCCGGCAGCGCAGGGGCGTGGATGGTGACCACGTCCGAGACCGGCAGGAGTTCTTCGAGCGTGACCAATGTGCCGCCCGCAGCCGCCACCTCAAGAGGATCGGCGTAGGGATCGCTGACCAGGCACGTCACGTCCTGGAGTTGCTGGACCAGGTGAACCACCCGACGTCCAATCCGGGAAAAGCCGATGACGCCCACTACGCGGCCGATGTTGCCCAGTTCGCCGCGATCTCCGATGTAGCTCCAGTCAGCGCGGAAGGTGCGGGCATCGTTGGCCAGTACATGGGCCTTTTTGCCTGCCAGGACGATCGACGCGAACGTGAATTCGGCGACCGGGATGGCGTTGGCGTCGGCGCCGTTGGTCACTGTAATGCCGCGATCCCAGAGTTCTTCGCTCACGAAGCTGCGCACTGTACCTGCACAGTGGAAGACCGCCCGGAGCTTGGGCATGCGCTCCAGACGCTCTGCATTGAGCTGCGGAACCCCCCAGCTGGTAAGGAGGATTTCCACCTCTTCCAAGCGGCCCGCAAGCTCGGGGGCGTCCAGGGAATCCGTCCAGGGTTCGTCACCAAGATCGACCAGTCCAGCCAGCCGCTCCAGTCGCGTGGAATCGAACTGGTCAGCAAAGGTTCCGCTATTCATGACCAGCAGTGCCTGGGGCTTGAGCGACATTGAGGGGATCCTCCCTTCGGATTTCGTTGGTCTGTTCGACCGTGATTTATGTGTTGCATCACATCTAATAATCAGTACATACTCATAAACAAGACAGTTCATTCAACTCAATCGAGCTTGATCTGAAACGTTCAAAATCGAACAACTGAGAGAAGAATCCCTATGGCAACCGGCAACGCTGCCGTTGTAGCGCCACCTCGTCGCCCGCTACGGAGCGCTTGGGGCCTGTTGGCCAACGAGCCCTCCCTGGTCGAGTCGCTCCGCGGCTCCCGGGACCGGCTCACCGTTCGTCCAGCGTCCGACGCCGGATGGCGGCTCGCTGCTTCACGTCCCCTCTCGGAGCTGCGCACCCAAGCGGACGCGGAGCGGGGGACACCCTGGCCCCAACCGCTCGTGTCCCACTACGCCCGGTACTTCCGCGACGGCAACCGCACGGCGTACGAGGGGCTCGTGGCGAGCCGGCAGCAGCGCCTGACGCGCGCCGTCGTCATGGCAGCCCTGGGCGAGCCGGGTTGGCTCGACGAGGTGATTGACGGCGCCTACCTCCTCTGTGAGCAGAGCTCGTGGAGCTGGGCGGCGCACGACGACGTGTTCACCCGCAACGGCGAAGTAGTCCCGGACCGCACGTGTCCCTATCTGGACCTCGGCGCCGGGGAAGTCGTGGCCCAACTCGCGTGGCTGGACCTGGTGCTGGGAGATGCCCTTGATGACAGGGCGCCTGGCCTCCGCAAGCGCATCCGGCTTGAGACGAACGAACGCGTCATTCGGCCCTTCCTGGACCGGCTCGACTGGCACTGGCTGGGGTTGCACGGCGACGTCCACAACTGGAACCCATGGATCCACTCGAACATCATCGCCGCGGCCTTGCTGCTGGTTGATGACCCTGATGGGCAGGCCCAGGTTATTGCCCGCTGCATCGAGGGACTGGACCGCTTCCTCGCCTCCATTCCCGCAGACGGTGCCATCGACGAAGGGTTCGCTTACTGGTGGAACGGGGCCGGCCGGGCGCTGGAAGGCCTTGCGCTGTTGGAGGAAGCAAGCGGCGGTGCCCTGAATCCGGACCTGCCGGTGATCCGCGCGCTGGTTGCCTTCCCGAGCCGGATGCACCTTGGTGGCCGCTGGTTCCTCAACGTCGCTGATGGCCCCGCCCGGGCGCATGAAGGACTCCCGTGGGGCATGCTGCATCGCTGGGCCGTCCGGCTGGGCGACTCCGAGGCCGCCGCGCACGCCGCCGCCTTTGCCGCCGTCGAACCCGAACCCAACGCCGCGGCGGGCCTGGGCCGCGTCCTCACCCAACTCGCCTCCCGCACCCAACTAGGTGACAGCAAACGTCGCACTGAGGGTCCATTGGGACGTTTACTGCGACCTAGTTGGGGGACGTACCTGCCCTCGGTGCAGATCATGCTCGCCCGCCAGAACCCCGGTTCCACGGACGGGCTCACCCTCGCGGCCAAGGGCGGGCACAACGGCGAGCACCACAACCACCGCGACGTCGGCTCCGTCGTGGTCGCCGTGGACGGAGTGCCCCTGCTCGTCGATGCCGGCCAACCCACGTACACGGCGCAAACGTTCGGACCTGATCGCTACCAGATCCGCGCGATGCAGAGCGCTTGGCACAGCGTCCCCGCACCCTTCGGGCTGGAACAGGGGACAGGATCTTCCTTCGCCGCAGTCCTCCTTCAGGAGCCCACCACAGAGGAGCCCACTCTCGCTTTGGGTCTCGGCGCCGCCTACGGACTGGGTCACGCCGAGCAATGGATCCGCACCTCAGTGATGAACCGCGAACCCGGGTCCGTAGTGATTGATGATCGTTGGAACCTGCCAGCGCCCCCGCCTGTAGGAACCCACCAGTCTGCAGGAACCCACGACGTCGACATCACCTACCTGGTTGCCGGCACCGTCCGTGTGGGTACAGACGCGACGGCGACCATCACCTCTGTCGGAATTCCGACAGTCAGCAGCCACGTGGGGCTGCACTTGCGCTGGAAGCCGGCAACCGCCGTCGTGCTCGTAGACGAATGGCACCTGGATGATCCGCTCCTCAGCGACATCTGGGGCCAAAAGCTCACCCGACTCCGGTTCCGCATGCCCGAAGAAACCCGCGCTTCAGGCGCATTCACCCTCACAGTGGAGGCCACAAATGACTAACGAATCAAGCCCGGAAGCCGGGAAATCGTTGTTTTCGCTGCAGCGGCGGGAACGGCTCATGGAGGAGTTGCGGGCACACGGAGCCATTACCGTCCGCGATATCGCGGCGAAACTGGGCGTTAGCGAGCTGACCATCCGACGCGACGTGAACACCCTCGCCGACGAAGGATTGGTCTCCCGTGTGCACGGCGGCGCGACGCTTCCCAGCCCGTTGGATCGCTCGGTGGCTGTGGGGAGGCCGGCGGCACACAGTTACTCCATCGGCATGGTGGTGCCCTCGCTGGATTACTACTGGCCGCAAGTGATTTCCGGTGCCCGCGGCGAGGCCGAAGTGCAAAATCTCCGCATCCTGGTCCGGGGCTCCGCGTACGACGCCGCCGACAACCGCCGCCAGGTACAGGCGCTGCTGGATACCCAGAACATCGACGGGCTGATCGTGGCCCCGGACATGGGTGGATCGCACGGCAAGGAGTTGCTGAGGTGGCTCAATGCCCTGCCCATTCCGGTGATCATGGCTGAACGCCGGGCGCCGTTGGAGATCCCGTCGCACCGGCTCGAGTGGGTCGCGACCGATCACTCGTTCGGCGCAGGGATGGCCGTGCGGCATCTCTGGCAGGAGGGGCACCGGATGATTGGCTGCCTCACCGATTCCAGCAGCCCCACCAGCCCGCATGTGGTCCGTGGCTGGAAGCAGGCCCTCGCTGCGTTGAAGATCCCGCTGGAAAAGTCCATCCATGAGGACTCGGCCAAGCTGGACAACGGGGACCGTTCCAAACACTTTGATCATGTCCTGGAGCTGTGCCGCTCTACAGGGACCACCGCCATGCTGGTGCATTCGGACACCCAGGCCGTGGCGTTCGTGCAGCACTGCGTGGACCGCGGCGTGGACGTTCCCGGCAGCATGGCGATCGTGGGATACGACGACGAAGTTGCCTACCTTGCCGAGCCCGCCATCTCCGCGGTTCGGCCTCCCAAAAGCTACGTCGGCAAGGTGGCGGTGCAGCTCATGGCGGCACGCTTGGCCGAAGGAAGGATGCGCCCCGTGCATCGCATTGACTTGAACCCGGAGCTCATTGTCCGGGAATCATCCGTGGGCGCGCCGCGAGGGTTCGCTGGAGTGGTCCTGGAGGATTCGCTCTGATGCTTCTCCCCACTTTGGATTACCAGCTTTCGCCCTACACCGGCCTGACCCGCGAGCACTGGTGCGCCTACGCGGACTACCTCCTGCGTTCGGCTCACCGCTTTGGCACCGGGGACCACGCCAACATCCACCTGCCCGGCGCCAACAGCCGGTACGGCCCGCGGAGCGATTCGCTGGAGGCCTTCGCCCGGACCTTCCTGCTGGCTTCCTTCCGGATTGCGGGCGACCCGGCCAGCACCGGGTGGATCGCCGAGTGGTACGCCGCCGGTCTCGATGCCGGGACCAACCCCGCGAATCCCGACCGCTGGCCGACGCCAGGCGAGCTGGGGCAGGCGAAGGTCGAGGCGGCGTCGTTGGCTGTTGGTTTGGCGCTGACCCGCGACGTTCTCTGGGACAAGCTGCCCGAACGCGTCCAGGAGCAACTTATCGCGTGGTTCGAGACCGTCATTGGCGAGGAATATCCGCCCATCAACTGGGTGTGGTTCCAGATTGTGGTGGAGACATTCCTGGCTTCAGTTGGTGGCCGGTATTCGGATGAGGACATCGACGCCGGACTCGCCGTCCACGACTCGCTCTACCGGGGCGGTGGCTGGTTCGCGGACGGGCCGGAGCGGGCGTACGACCACTACGTCGGCTGGGCCTTCCAGGTGTATCCGCAGCTCTGGGCCTTGATGGCGCCTTCGGATCCCCGGGTTGCTGCCCGCAAGGCGCTCGACGGCGATCGGCTGGCGGATTTCCTGGATGACGCCGCGTTCCTTGTTGGCGCGAACGGTGCCCCGCTCATTCAGGGCCGGAGTTTGATCTACCGGTTCGCGGCCGCCGCGCCGTTCTGGGTAGGGGAGTTGTCCGGGCACACCCGCTTGGCCCCAGGCCTGGCGCGCCGGGCAGCGTCCGGGATGCTCGACTACTTTGCGCGGCACGGCTCCATCACGGAGGACGGGTTGCTGTCCATCGGCTGGCACGGCGAGTTCGCCGGCATGAAGCAGGCCTACTCCGGGGCGGGCTCACCGTACTGGGCCGCGAAGGGGATGCTCGGCCTGGCGCTGCCCGCGGATCACCCGGCGTGGACTTCCGTTGAGGCTCCGCTGCCCGTTGAAGTGGCCGACACCCAGCGGCTCATCGAGGCGCCGGGTTGGCAGGTTGACGGGACTCGAGCCGACGGCGTGGTCCGGATCAGGAACCATGCCACGGACCACGCCGTTGTTGGTGCCTTGGTGGCTGACTCACCGCTGTACGCGCGGATGGGGTACTCGACGCACACGTTCCCGGACCTCATGGCAGAGTCAGTGGACAATGCGGTGGCCTTCGTTGACGCTTCTGGTCGGCTGACGCATCGGACGGGTTTTGAGTACCTCGGGTCCTACTCCGAGGGCGGGGTTCAGGTGGGAGCTTCCCGGTTCACCGCTCACTGGATTGAACCCGACCCCGACGCCGGCCCTGATCACGGCAGCGGCGTGGCCGGCGTTGCGACTCCCGGACCGTCGGTCACCGTGGTGTCGGTGACGCGGGGGGCCGTTGAGCTTAGGTTGGTGCGCGTTTCCGGGGCTTCCGGTTCTTCCTCGGGTAGCGCGCTGCGGATCGGCGGTTGGCCGGTGGATGCTGCGTCTTCGGTGGTGAGCTCTGTGCTGCCGGTCCCAGGTTTCGGCCTGGCGTTGGATTCGTCCGGGACGTTCGTCCGCTCCGGCGCGCACCCCATGGGTTCGGAGCTCACCATTCCGTGGGTGGGGACCTCGGGCACCGCGCACGACGGCGACTACGCAGCCGTCGTCGTCCTCGCCGATGACGGAGGTGCTTCGGCGGATGCGGGTGTCACGTTCATTGCCGGGGAAGGGGATGGCCGGTTCGTTTTCTCGGACGGCACCTCCGTGGAGCGCTCCCGGCTGTGGCGTGCCCAATTCGACGCCTAGCTACGGGTTAGACGGCTCCTACCGTCTTGTGTGCAGCGAGCCATCGAATCGGGCGAGCCCACCCCTGCAGTAGGCTCTCGGGATGAGCCAAACCGACGATCGAGCACGCTTCCTCGCGGCCTATGACCAGGACCTCCGCACCGACGCAGAGACCCCAAGTGCCGTCAAAGTGACCCAGCACGGACCCGTGCGCTTGGTGACTTTCATGAAGGGGCGGGGTTTCGTCACGTACAAGGATCTGGGCGACGCGGATGCACAAACCGTCAGACGGCTCGTTGCCGAGGCAACCGCCTACTTCCGCGCGGAACCTGGCATCACCAGGGTGGAATGGAAATCCCGCGGGCATGATCACGCGCCGGGTCTGCACGAGGCCCTCATCGCAAACGGCTTTACCCAGGACGACCCCGAATCAATCATGATCGGGGAAGCGAAGGCTTTGAGCACAGCTGTGCCACTTCCCGAGGGCGTGACGTTACGGCAGATCACGGACGAGCCGGACGTGCGGGCGATGAGCGCCATGCAGGACGAGGTCTTCGGTGAGCCGGTCTCAGATGAGATGGCCGATGCCCTGCTGCACCGTCTCTCCCTCGATGACGGGATGCAGTTGTGGGTGGCGGAGGTGGACGGACAAATCGTCAGCGCAGGTCGCTTGGAGCCAGTGCCCGGCACGGCCTTCGCCGGTATCTGGGGTGGTGCCACCAGAGAAGAATGGCGCGGCCGGGGGATCTACAGGGCGTTGACGGCCCGCCGCGCGCAAGCCGCACTCGAGATGGGAAAGACCCTCATCCACAGCGACTCCACCGAATTCTCCCGGCCAATCCTGGAACGCTCCGGGCTGCTCAAGGTCTCCACCACGACGCCGTACCGCTGGGTGCGCGGCTGAGTAGCTCAGACGGCTTTGGCGGCCAACCGCTTGTTCATTTGAGCGTACTCATCCCACGTCGGTGAAAACACAGCGAGGCCCCTCAGGATCGAAATCCCGAGGGGCCTCACTATCTCAGAATTCCCTACTTCCCAGCCGCGAAGAAGCTCACGCACTGCCCCTGATTCGTGAACACGGGCGACGGGCTCGTCTTCCAGCCGCCGTTCTTGCACGCGTCCTTGCCGGTAGAAACAGTCACGCGATATTCCTTCGTGGTGCCGTCCGGCGCCGTCACGGTGACTACCGCCGTCGGGTTCCCAGCGGTGGGCTGCTGGACCGTCACCTTCGCGTTCGTGTCCAGCGGGTAGCCGACGACGGCGGGGGTCGCCGTCGCGGTCAGCACCCGGTAGTCGGTGGTCGCCGGGGAGAATCCGACGACGGACGCTTGGTTGACGAGGAGCCTGCCGAGGTCGGCGAGTCCGCCATCAGCCAAACGTGAACCCGCGATGGCTACCTCGGCGACCTTGGTGTATGAAGCCGTGGTCACGAACGAGACGCGGATGCCGCGGGTGGTCACGGGGTCGAATCGAACTGTCGTGGGCTCCGAAGTCGAGAGTCCCGTGATGGTTCCCGCTGAGGTGTCCTTCCATGCTCCGGAGGCGTCCTGATACTGCACCTTGAGGCTCGCAGCAGCTTTCTCCGCGGACGTGACGGTCACGGATGAAACGGTGTAGTCGCGGCTGAAAGCGTAGCTGAGACTGTCACCCGCACGGCCGCCACTCACCCAGTTGGACCAACGGGTGGAGGCGTTGGCATCGCAAGTGTTCTTCGCGATGTACGAGCCCTCGGTGTAGCTGGCCGTCGCGACGGTGGTGGGGTCGTCCTTGCAGATGTTGCTGCTGGGAACCCTATCCACCACCACGACAGTGAGGGTCGCGGACAGTGAGCCGGCCTTGCCAGGAATGGTCACCGAGCCGACGGTCTGCAGTGCAGATTCAGACAGCGAAGCCCAGTCCCACGTAACAGGAATCGGGTTGCGGGCGGGTCCGTCGCCGATTTGGCCGGGGACTGTCACCGGGGCAGCCGCCTGCACCGATTCGAGCGTGGAACCAGCACCCACGGTCACGGATGCGGGATCTGTGGCGACGTACTGCCCAACCGTCACAGTGAGGAGCGCGTCGTCAAAAGCCTGGCCGTAGGGATCTACGCCGGAGCCGCGAAGCGTCACCTTCCCATCCTTCTGCCAGGCCGAGGGGTCAACTGCGGACCACGTAACGGTCAGCGGCTTGCCCGGACCCGCCTCATACAGCGGAGTCACTGTAGAAGGGAGGGTGGGCGCAACACCTGTGAGCGTACTCAGTTCAACGGGCGAAACACCCAGGAGCTTCAAGTCAGCGATGTCCGTGAAGGCCCACGCTTGATGCGGGCTTGCCGAGGCGGTTGCGGTGGTGCCGGTAGATGAAGCAAGTGCCACTGACGTTCCAGCAGCGGTCTGGTTGCCCGAAACCTGCAGGGCAATCGCGGCACCGGCGTTGACCAGGGACCACTGCTTGCCGTTCTCAGTCGTGACGATCCACTGTGCAGAAGGAGTCGCCTTAGCTTCATCCAACGTCAGGGAAGCAAGTGAAGCGGCACCGGACTGGCTGCCGTTCAGCACGCCTCCATTGCCTGTAAGGACCCGTCCGTCCGCACTGGAAACTACCCAACGACGATCGTTCGCGAACTCGTCTGCACCCACGGCTTTGAACGTCCACGTCTGCGGCGCCACGCCTGCCGCGTCGGTGCCCAGTTCCTCGATCGAGGCAGTTCCGTTCGCACGCCCGGTCAGGTACTTGCTGCTCGCCTCACCCCTGAGGTGGTAGCTGTGGCCGTCCTGCACAGGTGCGGCATCCTCTGAAACTCCACTGACGCCGTCGACGATGAACGTCACCACAGACGCGGCGGGAACCTCGAGCGTGGCGGACTTGGCTACCGTGTCAACGGCGACCGGTGCGCCGGCTACCAGTGCATTCTTCTCGATATCGTCCAGCGGCGATTTCGTGGTGACCACGGGTGTGACTTTGGCGCCGGGTGCGATGCTGCCGAAGCGGCTGAGGTCGATGGTGACCTTTTCCGCCGTCGGGGTGTCGTTGAAGTGGACCAGCGTTGCGCCGTTGCCGTCGGCGCGGAGGGCGCTGGCGGTCTTGGCGTTGTCGTTCTGGATGAGGAAGTCGCCGGGCCGGATGTAGTGCGTGAAGTTCCTGGTGGTGTTGTATTTCTGGTTGGTCAGGACCCTGCACTTGGCTTGTTCCTGGGATGCGCCGTCGTTGATGCGGCGGTTGGAGAAACCTTCGCGGCCTTCGTAATTGCAGTCGAAGTCGATGTAGATGGAGCCCCAGCCCTTGTCTGCCTTCTCCTGCTTGTACGTGTCCTCCACGGGCTGCCAGAAGACCCACGCGTTGGGGTCGAGTTCACGGAGATCGTTGACCATCCGGCCGGCGATGCCCAGGCCGTTGGTGATGTTGGAACGGTCCCAGCCACTGGTGGAGTCGCCGAGCACCGGGTTGCCGGTCCAGAATCCGCCCACTTCGCTCATCCACAGCGGCTTATCCGTGGAGCTGGCTAGGTCGCGGACACGACGACGATCGTTGGTGCCGTAGGTGTGGACGTTGAGCTGCGCAACAGCGTCCTTGGCTTCCTGGCTGTAGCCGTTCCAGTTGGTCATGAATTTGGTGGGATCTGTCTCGTCCATCGCGGAGATGACGGCGTCCGTGCTGCCCTTTTCCAGTTCGGCGGCCAGCAGCTTGGTCACGCGGTCCTGGGCGGCCGGGTAGATCAGCGCGCCCTCCTGCTTTTGGGTGTACGTGGTGGGCGGCTTGCCGGTGGCTGCGTTGATGTCCGTGCCCCAGTAGCCGGAGTTCGGCTCGTTGAACGGATCGATGGTGTCCACTGTGATGCCGCTGCCTTTTTCGAGGAGCTCGACGGCGTTCCGCATGTAGGCGGCGAACTTGGCTTCCGCTTCGGGGAGCAGGTTTTCGCCCTTGGCGGTGTTCACTTGGCCGGAAACGTAGCCGCTCTTGGTCATGAACCAGGGAGGGGAATTGCTGAACGCTTCCCAATGCGTGATCTGCTGGTCTGCGGCGAGGCGTTCCACCCACCAACGCTGGTTCTTATCGGCGTCGGGGTTGTAGGACGCGGGATCGTCCGGATCCCACTCGCTCAAGAACGCGAGCTTGTTGGCCTGCGTCTTGTCCACGGTTCCGTCCGGGTTGTAAAGGTTCGACGCCGGCTGGCCGGGTTGCCCTTCAGCCACCGGCTTCCACCATCCCTCCACAGCGCTGCCATCGTTGAGGTAGTTGGCTACGTCTGACGCATTGCCGCCGCCCACGTTGTAGCGGGCGATGTTGAGGTTGAGTCCGTCCGCACCGAAAACTTTCTGGTACAGCTCCTCACGTAGCTCGGGGGAGTAGCCCGCCGTCGCATTCGCGAACCAGACCAGGCTGGTTCCCCACCCTTCGAAGGCTTCGCCTCGGGTGGCGGGGTTCGGGGTGATGGTGACCGCTGTTGCATCGTCTGCTTGTGCCTGGGGTGTGGTTGCGGGCATGAGTGCCAGGCCGGCGGCTGCAGTCACAGCTGCTGCCAGGACTGCCACTGGCCTTCGGATTCTTCGTGCGGAAAACGCCATGGGTGGACCTCATCGTCGGGGTTCGGGGTGATGGTGCAGGGCTTCGCGGGAAGGCCCGGCACGCCGAGACTATGAGGCGGCTAGGAGCGTCACAAGGCACTCGAACAGGCTCGAACGGGGTTGGTCGGAAGTGGTCACCTGCATTCAAGCAACGCGGGGTCACTTACGGCCCCTTTTTGGCGCTTGAAGCGGCCGTAAGTGACCCCGCGTTGCTTTTGTTGTGTGCTGCTCATCCGGGAGTGTATAGATGTATACAAGTACACCTTCTTTTTTCGGCAGGGCGGCACCACATGGCAGATCCACAACCACGAAACACGGGGGCGCACCTTGTCTATGGCGAGTTGAAGCGCCGGATCCTCAGCCTCGAGCTGAAACCGGGTGAGCGCATCTATGAGCCCGCCATGGCCACGGCCTTGCAAGTCAGCCGCACGCCGCTTCGCGAAGCCATCCGTCGCCTGATCTCCGAGAGCCTGCTGGAACAGCAATCCACCGGAGGAGTCCTGGTTCCCGCGCTGGATGAGAAGGTGATTTCCGAGCTGTACGACGTTCGCGCTGCGTTGGAATCCCTGATGGCACGGGAGGCCTGCGCCAATGCCACCGCAGCGGACCTTGAAGAACTCCGCGGGATTCTGGCCCGCAACGCTGCGATGGTGGAGTTTGCCGACGAAGCCATGAAGTACGGGGTTGCCCTGCATGCTGCGATCGCCAGGATCGCCGGGAACTCCTGGGCCCAGCGCTTCCATGAGCAGATCGCCAGCCAAGTTGAGCGCTACCGATACTTCACCAACAACGCTCCCGAACGCCGCGACGAAGCACTCTCCAATCACCGGCTTTTGGTCGAGGCGATCGCTTCAAAGGATGCGGAGAAGGCAGCCAAAGTCGCCTTCCACCATGTCATCGGCGCACGGGATGAGACCTTGCGGGTCATCTCCAGCTCCGGCCTCGTGGTCGAATGATCGGCGAACTCGGAAGGCGTTCCTCCACGGCCCTCCTGATCCACTCGACGCTCATCCAGGCCGTCACGTTCCTGGTCCGGCCGGCCACCACGTACCGCGCACTGGAACTCGATGTTCCCGGCTTCGCGCTGGGCCTGCTCGCCGCCAGCTACGCTGTGTTTCCCCTGCTGCTCGCCCTGCCCATCGGCGGACTGGTGGACCGCCTTGGTGAGCGCCGGCTCATGGCGATCGGGGCCGCCGTCGTGCTGGGTTGTTCTGCGTTTCTGTTGTTCTGGGGGACCTCGGTTCCGGCGCTCGTGGCCGGCACAGCGCTCCTTGGCGCAGGTCAATTGGCCTGTGTGGTGGGGCAGCAAGCGGTGGTCGCGAACAACGCGGCGTCGTCTCGTCTGGATTCTGCTTTCGGGTACCTGACCTTTGCCGCATCCCTGGGCCAGGCTCTCGGTCCGTTGGCCATTTCCGTGGTGGGCGGTGCTTCCGTTCGGCCGAATACGCAGGCGATCTTCCTGCTCGCGGCGGCCATGAGCCTGGTGATGTTCCTGACCACTTTCGTGATCTCTTCAAAGGTCAGCCGAGGTAGGCGCACACCCAAGGGCGGCCCAAAGGGCAGCGCCGTATCGCTCCTCAGAACCCCGGGCGTTGTCCGTGCCCTGGCAACGAGCGCCACCGTTCTGGCTGTCGTGGACCTGACAGTTGTCTACCTGCCTGCACTTGGCGCCGAACGAGGCCTCACGGCTGCAACTGTGGGCCTCCTGCTCACTGTCAGGGCGGTGTTCTCCATGGTGTCCCGGCTGGGGCTCGGCAGCATGTCCCGCAAGCTGGGCCGCATGAAGTTGCTGATCCTGAGCCTGGCCATCTCCACAGCAGCCCTGGGGGTGGCCGCCATACCGATGCCCGAGTGGTTGCTCTTCGTCGTGATGGCGTTCCTCGGATTGGGGCTGGGAATCGGCCAGCCCCTGACGATGTCCTGGCTCTCGGCCCAAGCGCCGGAAGGCCAGCGCGGGCGGGCGCTTGCCTTGCGGCTTGCCGGGAACAGGGTGGGCCAAGTGGTGCTGCCCAGCGTCATCGGCGTGGTGGCGGTAGGGCTCGGCGCCGCAGGCGTGTTCCTGGCATCGGCCGTCGCAGTGGGCGGAACGATGCTTCTGCTACGGGGAGTACGGCTGGACGACTGACTGAACT
Source organism: Arthrobacter sp. AK01 (assembly GCF_021109375.1). NCBI lineage: Bacteria > Bacillati > Actinomycetota > Actinomycetes > Micrococcales > Micrococcaceae > Arthrobacter > Arthrobacter sp. AK01. Next base: position 61,984 of record NZ_JAJOHP010000002.1, on the reverse strand, counting down.
GACCTGAGGGATTGATGGAGCGACTCACACGCCCCGACCGTGCACAGGTCTGGCGTTCGCGGGAGGTTCCCCGACCTCGTGGATGGTGTGGCCGCTGCAAGCCGTCTTGGTGACGCTGGCTCGCTCGATGCGGGCTACGGTGAACCACCGCATGGCGTCGCGAAGTCGACACCATCCAACCAAGTACCACTGGCCGTTCGTTGAGGCGAACAGCACGGGTTCGACGTCGCGGGTGGTGGTGCTCCCATCTCCCGACGTGTAGCGCATGCGGATGACTCGTTGCTCGGACATCGCCTCCTCCAGAGCCGACCTGATGGTGCGCGAAGAAGCGGCAGCCGCATTCACCCAGACCCGGCCCGCCAGTTCGTCGGCTCTTGCCCGGGTCTTGGGATCGAGGACATCTACGATCTTCCGGATCCCGGCTGCTGCCAGATCGGCATAAGGGGCGTCGGGTGCAGCGGACACGGCTGCCATGAGCGCAACGGCCTGCGCTGGGGACAGGCTGACAGGCGGCAGGGAAGCGCCAGCGGCCAACCCGTACCCACCACCATGTCCTGGGCGCGACCATACGGGCGCACCGCTGCTCTCCAACGCATCCAGGTCCCTCTTGACTGTGCGCACGGATACCTCGAACTCTCCGGCCAGCCGCTCGGCGGAGACACCCCGCGCTCCGCTGCGACGCAGCAATTCGGAGAGAGCATGGAGGCGTTCTGCACGCTTCACCTTTCAGCCCGCATCAAATTCATGACATAAATAGTGACATACCCTTGTCCGTAGCGCCTGCGAGGGTAGTGACATGACAACTACTACAAGCAGTCCGGACATCATCCTTATCGCCGGCCACTGGCTGGGCGCTTGGGCGTGGGATGAAGTCCTTGAACATTTGGAAACGGACCACTCCCGCGCAGTTGCGGTGACGCTCCCCGGTCTCGATGGGGACGATCCTGAGCGGGATACGAAGACCCTCGACGATCAAGCTGCAGCCGTCCTGGAAATTCTTGCGCACTACGGGGTTTCCGAAGATCGGCCCGCTACTATCGTGGCTCACAGTGGGGCGAACGGCCCCGTCAGCCTTGTCCTTGACCGACACCCTGAGCTTGTTCATCGGGTGGTGTGGGTCGACTCCGGCCCTCTGGCAACAGGGAGCGTGTTCGCCTCGGATCTCCCGGAAGGGTTGATGGAGCTCCCGCTGCCGTCCTTCGAAGTCCTCGCACAGCAGGCAAGTCTCGAAGGCCTGAGCACGGAAGTCCTCGAGCGTTTTCGTGCCCGGGCCGTCCCGGAGCCTGGCCCCGTGCTGCGGCAGCCCGTCGAACTCATGAACGATGCCCGTCGCCAGATCCGGACCACCCTGGTGTGCTGCTCGATCCCTGGCGCGCAGGTGCTGGAGTTGGCCCACGCAGGCCATCCCATGTTTGCTGAAGTCGCGAACCTCGAAAATCTCGACGTCATTGACCTCCCCACGGGTCACTGGCCCATGTGGAGCCGCCCCCGCGACCTTGCCAAGATCATTCAGTCAGCTTCCACACGGGTCGACTGAACCAGCGCGCCCAGGTCATCCGCCGTCAATGAGCCACCGGCAAGCGCGTCGCCCTCCATCACGTCAGCGAACAGCTGTGATTTCTTGGCCTTCAACGCCATGACCTTCTCCTCGATGGTGTCCTTGGCAACCAGCCGGTAGACCATGACGTTCCGGGCCTGCCCGATGCGGTGTGTGCGGTCCACAGCCTGTGCCTCCGATGCCGGGTTCCACCAAGGATCCAGCAGGAACACGTAGTCGGCCTCGGTCAGGTTGAGCCCGAACCCACCGGCCTTCAGCGAGATAAGGAACACCGGAGCGGCACCGTTCTTGAACTCGCTCACCACATCACCACGGTTCCGGGTGCTGCCATCGAGGTAGCAATACTCCACGCCCTCTTCGTCCAGGCGCTCGCGGACCTTCCCAAGGAAGCCCGTGAATTGGCTGAAGATCAGCGTCCGGTGGCCCTCGGAAATGACGTCCTCCAGTTGCTCGAACAACACATCGAGCTTCGAGGACCGCACGCCGGACAACGAAGAATCCACTAGTGACGCGTCCAGACTCAGCTGCCGCAGCAACGTCAACGACTGGAAAATCGTGAAGCGGTTCTTGTTCACGTCATCGATCAGACCCAGGATCTTCTGCCGCTCGCGTTGCAGGTGCGTCTGGTAGACCTTCTGGTGCCGCGGGTTCAGCACCACCTCAAGGATCTGTTCCTGCTTGGGCGGCAGGTCCTTGATGACCTGCTCTTTGGTGCGGCGCATCATGAGTGGACGGACACGACGGCGGAGCTTGCCCAGCTGCGCCGAGTCACCGTTTTTCTCGACCGGCTTTTGGTAGTTCTCGGCGAACCGCTTGGGGCTCGGGAACAGTCCCGGCGCCACGATGGACGTCAGCGCCCAGAACTCCATGAGGTTGTTCTCCAGCGGCGTGCCCGTGATGGCCAGCTTGAAACGGGCTGGCAGTTTGCGCGCGCACTGGTAGGCCTTGGACTGCTGGTTCTTGACGAACTGCGCCTCGTCCAGCATCAGTCCTGCCCAGTGGAACGACGCGTAGGCATCGTAATCAATGCGGAACAGGGCATAAGACGTAATAACGACGTCGGCGCCCGCCAGAGCTTCGACAGGGGACTGGCCACTCTTGGCGAAAGTTTCACCGACGGTCCGCACCACGAGCCCGGGAGCGAACCGCTGCGCCTCCAATGCCCAGTTGCTCACGACACTCGTCGGGGCAACCACCAGGAAGGGAGCGCGCGGAGTTACCTCAACAGAGTCGCCCTGGGCGGCAGCGGCAGTCTCCGCTGCCAGGTCCTTCGCCGCACAAATCAGCGCAATGGCCTGCACAGTCTTACCCAGGCCCATGTCGTCAGCAAGCACACCGCCGAGGCTGTGCTTGTACAGGAAGCTCAGCCAGTTGAAACCCTCCAACTGGTACGGACGCAGCTCAGCGTTAAGGCCGGCCGGCAGCGGCAGGCCGGTCACGCCGTCGTCGAGCAATCCGCCCACAGCCTCACGCCACGCGGCCGCTTGTTCGTCCACGATCCCCAGCTGGGCGAGCTCGTCCCAGAGCCCGGCCTGGAAGCGGCTGATCTGCAGGGTGCCGTCCTTGTTGTCCGGGTTGTCCTGCAGGGAGCGGGCTTCGTCGATCAGTGCGCGCAGCTGGTGCAGCTCGGGCAGGTCCAGCGAGAAGTACGCGCCGCTGGGCAGCAGCATGCGGCTCATCCCGGCTGCAAGGGCAGAGAACACTGCGGCGAAGGAGACGGGTTCGCCTTCGAGGGTGATCACGATGCCGAGGTCGAACCAGTCGCCGCTGGCCGTTTCCTTGGTGGAAATGGACACCACGGGTGCCTCGGCGGCCTCACGGTAATCAGCGATGTCACCGGAGGTTTCCACCACGACGTCGGGCAGTTCCCTGAGTGCGGGCAGCACCTCTTCGGTGAACGCCAGGGTGTCCAGACCACCAAGTTCCACCGATGCAGCGAGGCGCGGTGTACCCCAACCGCCCGTGGCAGACTCGGCCAGCGCTGAAACAACGTCCCACGGCCGGCCCAGCGATTCCAGGATGCGGGCTTCCTCAGGATCGTCGCGGTAGCCACGGTCATCGGGGTGCCGCCATAGGGGCTGTGCCGTGACCAGCGTGCCGGACTTGTAGTGCCACTCCCAGTGCAGCCGGACCTTGTGGTCGTTGCCGTAATTGGCCAGCAGGGACAGCGTGGGGACCGCCAAGGTGGGCAGCTCAACGGATTCATCAGCGGCCTGGACCGGTGTGGACTGCCGCAGTTTGGGGTAGAACGAGGTCAGGAACCGGCTTTCGTCCTCGGCCGGAATCTGAAGTGTCTGGCCGTCCATGACGAACTCGAGCAGTTCGTCCGTGATGCCGCCCTCGATCGGGGCCAGCGTGATGAGGTTCTTCTGCTGCGGTACTCCGGGCAATGTTTCCCCGGAATGCGTGAAGAAGATTCCGTTGGCCGGCTTGCCCAGGAAGCCCACGGTCGCGGCATCAACCGGCTCCCCGGCTACGGTGACTGACGGCGCGAGCTGCAGGCCGCCGTCGGGGGTTGTGCTTTCCGTCCCGTTCGCGTCCAGGCGCGCCAGACTCAGTCCGACGACGGCGGCCTGCGACTCAACGCGGACAGGTTCGCTACCAGCCGAGTGAATGAGCGGAATGCCCGCCTTGGTGGCATCGGAAAGGAGGGTCCAAAGATTCTTGGCCGCGAAGTCGTTCAGGCTCAGCCACATGGCCCCGGACGGTTGTTGGCGGCCGTTGCTGGAACCGTGTGCGGCGAGGAAAGTCTGAAGCCATTCGACGTGGACTTCATTGAATTCGCGCCGGAAGCTGACGTAGCTGAGGTTGTTCCAGGAGACGTCGCCCCGGATCCATTTGCCCTTGGCACCCATCATGACGGGACGGGCCTTGAGCTGGCGGACGCTGCGCATGGGGTCACGGCGGCCTGTGTAGGAGAAGTGGGCGGCGGGCTCTTCCACTTCGAACTGCAGCGCGAGCTGGATACCTGCAGCGCTGGGGGCCGTGCCGGGTTTCGCGATCAGCCTGTTGAGGGCTTGTTCCCAAGCGGGACGTGCCGAGCCGCCCTGCTGGCCCGAACCCACCCGCGACGTCTGGATGCCGGGAGCCTGTGACAGGAGCTGGGCACGAATGGTGGGGTGGTCTTCGGCCGTGAAGAGCAGTGCGGCGACGTGCTTGCAATCCTTGCGGACCGGGCAACTGCAGATACCCACGGTGCAGCTCCAGCCGCTGGGCTTACGGACCAGTTTCGCCGACGTCGAATACGGCTGTGGGCCGGTGCCGCGGACTTTGCCCATCAGGAGGCCCGTAGCGGCGTCGAAAGAAATCCCGTTCACGCGGCTGCCCATGGCATAGGCCAGTCCGGCCGCGAGCGAGCGGTCCGTTATGGCAGGAGTCTGAATGGCCAGTTCCCAGTTTTCGTCTGTGTGGGACGGCATGCGTAGGGCTACTTTCGGCAGGAGGTTATCTGTTCAATCTTAGTCAGCAGAAAACGGCTCCCAAACTTCGCCCTCCGTTAACCTCATCCTCGATTGCCGCGCCGCTCCCACGCGTACGTTGAAAGTGTCCGGAGCACCATCAGCTTTCAGCAGTGAGGATTCCCCATGACTACCAACGAGTACCCCGTCGTCCTGAACAAGACCAGCTTCGAAGCCGGCAATGCGGATGTTGTGGATTCCAACGTCAACGTCGTGAACCAGATGTATCAGGAGCTCCTCAACAGCGACGAAATCGCACCCGCTGCGCTCAACAGTTTCTTTGTGGATTTCTACCTGACGCAGGCGCTGTCCGGCGGATTTGCCCAATACGTCTTCACCGCGCCGGAGCGTGAAGAAGTGGACGCCTACGTCCGCGCCGGTCTCGAAGGGATGGGGGCCACCCGGCACCTTGACCTTTTCAACCGCACCGCGGCCACGTTCGATGCGCTGACAGAGGACGAAGCAGAGGCATACCTCGACGGCGAACTGGACGAGTCCGAAACTCCGCCTTCTTCGGTGGTTGTGCTGGACGAGCTCGACGGCGAGTTCGAAGCCCTGCTCGAGGAAGAGGACATCATCGACCTCAACGCTGCGTACCTCCGCGACCAGTCGGGCCTGCTGGTCCTGGCAGACGAAGAAATCGAAGCGCACATCGCCGAGCGCGTCGCGTTGATTCCGGACCTCGCCGAGCGCCAGGCCGAGGCCGAGGAAGAAGCCCTCGCCAACGCCCCCGAGTTTGAGGTCATCATCCGCGAACTGTGCGACGTGGCCGGATATGCCCTGGGAAAGATCACCATGGGCGATCCCAACTACGAGCACGACGGCGTGAAGACCCTGGCCTGGCACTTCGCCACGGACCACGGCGACTACATCATGGTGGAGGACGACGACGAAGCCTTCATGATCCACCCGGAAACGAAGGAAATCATCGCAGCCGTGGAGTTCGAAGAGTCCGAGGAATTCGCGGACGCTTAAGCCCCACCGCGCGAGATCGCCGGAACGCTGCGGAATCGCCGTAGCGTTCCGGCGGTCTCGACGCGTTTCCGGCGATTTCAGGCTACGTGGATCGGCGCTGACCGCGCCGGAGTTTGACCACCTGCCAGACGATCATGGCCTGCCACAAGGTAAGCAGGCCGATCCAAATCCAGTTGGGACCATGGTCGGCTGCATTGAGCATCATGGCCAGGAACCCGAGGAGCCAGGCGACCTCCTGCGTGATGAGGGCCGCCAGGGTCGGGCGTCGGACGTTTGCTTTCTGTTCTGCCATTTCTCTCCCCACTGAGTGGCTTTGCAGTCTAGCTGAGACGGTTCGTCGTTCGCGCGACTTCGCCTGAAGACGGCGACCGTTGGGGCAGACCGCAACGGCAAAGGGCTATTTGATCATCTCCCCAGCCGGGCTCACCAAGTACCAGACGCCGCCCACGCCCTGGCCCGTGACGTCGCCGGGCGCCTTGTCCTTGGCGTAGTAGTACAGGGGCATGCCGTTGAGCGTCACGTGCTTCTTGCCGTCCGGCGAAGAGATGGTTCCCACTGTGCCGGTGACGCCATCAACAGTGGGGGCGTCCGACGTCGTGGTGAAAATAGGCCAAGCCGCCAGGCAGGCTTCCGTGCACGCGCTGGTTCCCGAGTCCTTGACGTCCTTGGTGAAGAAGTAGAGGCTCATGCCTTTGCTGTCCACCACAATCTGACCTGCGCTGGAGGAGGCAACCGTCATTTCGGCTCCGGCGGCCGCGGTGGCCGGTGCGCTGGAGGGAGGTGCCGCGGAGGAGGTAGCTGCGGGGGGAGTGGACGTGGTGGTTCCCGGGCTTCCGCCGCACCCCGCCAATGCGGCAGTCAGGACCAATGCTGCGAATCCAAAGCTAAGTGGTTTCTTCATGTCCAGCTCCTTTGACGAGCCGGCCGTGATGGGCCGGCGCTAACCCCTACGACGCCGAGGGGGGAAGAATGGTTCATGGACCTGAACCTTTTCCGGATGCGCGTCGTCGTATAGGCGAAGGGACAGCGGAAAGAGTGCGAGGGAGGTGTCTATGCCGTTGGACGAGGACGTCGTGGCAGCGATCTATCGTGACCACGGCACTGCACTGAAACGCTTCGTTCTCAGCTGCACATCCGATGCCCACCAGGCCGACGACGTCGTGCAGGAAACCATCCTCAAGGTGTGGCAGCACGCCCCGCAGATCACGGGAAGCTTGCGAAGCTACCTCTTCCGGACGGCGCGGAACGTCATCATCGACAACTATCGGAAAGCGCAGCGTCGCCCTGTCGAAGCCGGTGAGCAGGACCTTCCGGATCATGCGGCGAGGGAACGCGTGGACGAACTCCTGAACCGGGTGCTCATGGAAGAGGCGTTGCTCCGGCTCAGTCACGAGCACCGTGAGGTCCTGGTGGCCCTTCACTACCAACGATTCACCGTCAGCGAGGCAGCACTGCAGCTGAACATCCCGGCGGGAACCGTGAAATCCCGGGCTTTCTATGCTGTGAAAGCCCTCCGAACAATCCTTGATGAAATGGGGGTGGAACGATGAACGGCAACTCCGTCCACCAATTACTGGGCGCCTACCTGCTGGGTGGGCTCGAGCCCGAGGAAGCCCGCACGTTTGAGGACCACCTCGCCACCTGCGCAGAGTGCCGACGCGAACTTGAGGAACTCGAAAGCCTGCCTGCATTGCTCGACGCCGTTCCTGCCGCTGACGCGGTTGCCCTCACTGTCGCTGGGGGTCCGAACGGGCTCTCGCCTCTGGAGCCGAAACCCGAGGTGCTTCCCGAGAACGTCCTGGTGGACTTGTCCGTCCGCAGGCGGAAATCACGACGCCGGTGGGCGGCTTTGGTGGGTGCAGTGGCCGCTGCCTGCCTGGCTGTTGGTTTCCTCGCCGGGCCGCTGTTGAACCAGCCACCGAAACCGGATGCGAGCTACTCGGTGCAGTCGGACAGTGGATTGCAACTGACCGTGGGCATGGTGAAGAAGAATTGGGGCACCGAGCTCGAGGTCGAGGGCCGGTCCATGCCGCTGGAAGGGACACTTTACCTTTGGGTGAAGGGCAGGGATGGCGCCGAGGAACGCACTTGTGGCTGGACGGCCACCGCGAGTGGCCGGATCAAGATCACCGGCGCCACTCCGGTGCAATTGGCTGGGATTGCCGGCGTTGAGCTTCGCGACGAGGCAGAGAAGACGGTGGCCTCGATTTCGGTGCCGTAGAGGGCTTAGTGCTCTGTGACTCCGTTGCCGGGCACGCCTTCGCCTTGCGAGCGGAGTTCTGCCACCAGCGCCGGGTTCTCGCAGGCCCGGGCGAACGCTTCAATACGCCGCTCGATCTCCCGGCCCAGCAGCCAGCTCCCAATCCTCTCAGCCACGGGCTTCAGGAAAGCCGGGCGGCAGGAAAAGGTGTACTTCCAGACTGCCCGTGTGCCGCCGTCGTCTGGTGTGAACCGCCAGCCACCGCCGAAGTTCTCGAAGAACCACGGCCCGGAGACCATAGTCATGCCGACGTTCCTGGGCGGTGTGTAGGAGACGTACTCGCTGACCATCTTCAAGCCCATGCGTGAAACAGTCCGGGTCCGCACGCCTTTGCCAGCTGACGTGGCTCCGTCCAGGAAACCCTGCGCGGAGATGAATGGGTCCCATGTGAGCCGGAATTCGCCTGTGGTCTGGGAGAGGGCAAAGGCGGTTTCAGGGTCAAGCCGAATGAAACGCTCCGCGCGGACTTGCGGCATCAGAACCCCTGGCCCGAGCCAAGCACCAGGAACACCATGAACACGATGCCAAAGATGTTGACCGCCATAATCGCCAGTCCGATGATGCCCGTGATGCGCCCCGCGTTCATGCGCCCGGCGCGAAATACGGCGATCAGCCCACAGACCACAGCAAGGACGGCGAGCACCACCGCGACGCCCGCCAGCACCAGCGCACCGACCCACCACGCGTCGTTGCCCTGGTTGTAGCGGCTCATAGCCGAAGCGATGGCCGCGATGCCCAGGGGAATGCTGACGACAGCCGCGATGGGTGAAAGGACAGCGGCAATGATGCTCGTGATGCCGGCACCCAAGCCGCGATTACCCGTTCGTTGGGGCTGCTGGTAGTAGTCGATCGGTGGCTGGTAGCTCATGGTTCCCCCAAAAGTCCGTGGCTAGATCTTGCGGTAGGTAAGGTCGAAGATCATGCGTCCGGCCTCGTGGGCTTTGTTTTCGAAACTCGTCCGAATGCGGCCTTCGAATCGTGGAGCCCAGCCGCCTTCCTGGTCCACACCTTCGTTCGGGCCAGTGTGTTCGGTGCTGACGGGCGCACGGCCTTCCCTGACCGGGGCACCGCCGACTACGGATTCGACGCCGGATTGCCACACTTGCGTCAGCGGGCTTTCCTCGCCGCTGCGCTCGCCTTCATGCATGTTCTCGAACTCAGTGGAATCCGCCAGCACTTCGCGGACGTGCACTGCGTAATTGGACCAGTCCGTGGCAATTCGCCAGTAGCCACCCTTTTCCAGGGCCTTGGCTGCGACGGAAGCGAAAGCCGGCTGGATGAGCCGGCGCTTGTGGTGACGGGCCTTGTGCCAAGGATCCGGGAAGAACACCCAGAGTTCGCTGACCGAACCTTCGGGGAGCATCGACTCCAGAACCTCGGGAGCGTTGGCTTCCACCACACGCACATTGGTCAGCCCGCGGCTGTTGATCTTGATGATGGTGTTGGCCAAACCGGGCGTGTAGACCTCGACCGCGAGGAAGTCCTTGTCCGGGTTCTGCTCGGCAGCGTGAACCACGGCGTCACCTAAACCCGAACCGATCTCCACAATGAGGGGTGCCTTGCGCCCGAAGACGGCCTCGGCGTCGAAGGTGTAGTCCGGGTGTACGGAGGTGTTGGCGACGTGCCGGGGAACTTGGATGGCCCAGCGCTCGGCGTGCTCTTCCCACGCTGCCTGCCTGCGGCCCTGCAAACGGGTGCCTCGGCGCACGAAGCTCACCGGGCGGCCACCGTAGGTGCCGAAGGAGGCCTGGCTGCCGGGCGTGACTGGTCGCGGGGAATCTGGGGTTTCACTCATCGCTTCCAGAATACTTTGGTTCCGGCTGGCGGCTCTGCAGAGCCCGCCGCTGAGTGCCCGGTACGCCGCAATGCACGCTGGGCTCCATCTCGCTGATGGCGTCCAGTGATGACACCAACGCCTTCGCGCTTTCGCTCCGTTTCCGGTCTATACCCGGCTACCTCCAGTGGCCCGTGTTATCCAGCCCGCCGTACTGGGACTGACCAAGGGTCTTTCCACGGCGGAAATCCCGGAGTGCACGTTCCGACTCCGGATCCGAATCGACCGGCCGCCGCTGCTTCGTCCTCCTCCGCAGATAAACCGCGATCGACGCAACGATCAGCAATCCTGCCGCAATTGCCACCCCTAGCAACTCCATGGCGCCCCCTTTGTGAAACAACTATAGATTCCCCTCCCCGAATGGCCCAGGTATCTGGGCCATCGCGGCATGGTCTACTGCCCACGAGGATGCCCCCGTATTGCTGTCCACCACGGGCTGGGAACGCAGTGCATGCTCGCAGAGATGACCCCATCAGGCATCCCAGACCCGTGGCTGACAGAATAGGACGTGTGACCTCCTCCAAGACCCCCGGCTACCCGGAGAAATCCGTGCTCCCTGACATTGCGGTGGACGCCGAGATCGACGACGAGCCAGCCGCGGACCCCACGCAACTACGGGGCAAGCGCGGGCTCGTGTACCTCGGCATCTGTCTGGTCCTGATCGGCCTGAATCTCCGCACGGTCTTCTCGAGCTTCTCCGCCGTCCTTCCGGAAATAACGTCCGACGCCGGCCTGCCGGGCTGGTCGCTGGTGGTCCTCACCACGGTGCCGGTCACCTTGCTGGGCGTCTTCGCGCCGCTTGCCCCCATCCTCGCCCGGAGGTTCGGTGCTGAACGCGTGCTTTTGGGGGCCATGGCAGTCCTCACGATGGGCTTGCTGCTGCGGCCCGTGGAGTTCCCGGGCATGGGTCACTTGCCCGCACTTCTGGCCGGAACAGCTGCCTGCGGTGCCGCAATAGCGCTTTGCAACGTCCTCCTTCCGGGTGTCGTCAAAAGGGACTTCCCGCACCGGCTTGGCTTGATGGGCGGCCTGTACACCACTGCGATCTGCGCTTCGGCTGCCCTTGGCGCGGGGTTCACGTATCCGGTGTTTACGGCAACCGGCCACTGGACCTCGGCGCTGTGGTTCTGGGCGGTGCCGGCCGCCGTCGTACTTCTGCTTTTCCTGCCGTTGGCAATCCGCCAGCCGTCGGTCAGGCACCAGGCAGTCCACGGCGGCGTGAACGTGTGGCGGTCAGCCGTGGCCTGGCAGGTGACCCTGTTTATGGTGCTGCAGGCCATGATGTCGTTCAGCGTGTTCGCCTGGATGGCGCCCATCCTGCGCGACCGGGGGATCGACGGGAGCACGGCCGGGCTGATCGTCTCGGTGTCGATTGTGCTGCAGATGCTCGGCTCACTGTTTGCCCCGGCGCTGGCCACGCGTTTCAAGGACCAGCGCATCATCAACATGGTGGTGGCCCTCATGACCGGCGGTGGTTTCGCGCTCACGATCTTTGGCCCCACCGAGCTCATCTGGGTATGGACCGGGTTGAACGGGCTGGGACAAGGATCGCTGACTGCCGTGGCCTTGACCATGATCATGGTCCGCACCCGCGACGCCCACACTGCCGCGCACCTGTCCGGGATGATGCAGGGAGTTGGCTACGGGGTGGGTTCACTGGGCACGTTGATGGTAGGCCAACTGCACCAGGCAACGGGCGGATTCGCGGCAGCCGGGATCCTGTTCCTGGTGGTGGGATCCTTGGCCGCGTTCTTCGGATACCGGGCAGGCCGCGACCGCTTCGTTTAACGTTGTGAGGCCCACTCTGCATCCCAAAAACCCAGGGAAGAGCGCAGAGCGGGCCTCGCAACGAAAGCCGGAGTAGCTAGACGGTCAGGTCCTTGCCCTTCGTCTCCGGGATGGAGAAGGCGAACGCGATGCCCACCAGCAGCAGGATCACCGCATAGACGTTGAACAGGTAGCCCTGCCCGATGGTGCCGAGCCACGTCTGCAGGTACGGAGCCGTGCCACCGAAGACAGCGACGCAGATGGAGTACGGAACGCCGACGCCGATGGTGCGGATGTGCGTCGGGAACAGTTCTGCGTAGACCGCCGGGACGATTGCAGCGCTGCCGGCGATGAAGAACAGCATCACGGACATGGACACTGCGAGCTGCCACGGCGAGTCCTTGAGCAGCCACGTCATGGGGAAGTGCAGCAGGGCGGCGCCGGCGGCAGAGACGATGATCACGGGCTTGCGGCCGATGCGGTCCGACAGCTTGCCCCAGAAGGGAAGGGCAGCGATGAATACCACGTTGGCGATCACACCGGCCCACAGGGCTTCACCGCGGTCCATCTTCAAGGATGTTGCTGCGTAGCTCGGCGCCACCACGCCCCAGATGTAGTAGACAACGGTCAGGCCCACAGTGAGGCCGATGACCTGGAAAGCCTGCTTGCGGTACTTGATGATCTGCGGCAGGATCGGCAGGCGCTTCTCGTTCGGAGCCTCGGCCTCGAAAGCCTCGGTTTCCTTCATCTTGGCCCGCATGAACAACGCGTAGATGCCCAGTGCGCCGCCGATCAGGAACGGGATACGCCAGCCCCAGGCGTTCATTTCGTCCTTGCTCAGGACGTTGGTCAGGATCGCGCCCAGCAGGGTGCCGGCCAAGATGCCTGCCGTGCCGGAGGTGTAGATGAGGGTCGCCCAGAAGCCGCGGTGTTCCTTGGGTGCCATCTCGGACAAGTACGTTTGCGACGACGGCAACTCACCACCGTGGGCGAGGCCCTGGATGAGCCGGGCCACCAGCAGCATTACCGAGGCGAAGGCACCAACTGCAGCGAAGGTCGGTGCGATACCGATGAGGAGGCTGCCCACCGCGCCCAGTGCAACGGCGACGGTCATGGACGTCTTGCGCCCGATCCGGTCGCCGATCCAGCCGAACACGAACCCGCCGAACGGACGGGCAACGAACCCGACGGCGAAGATCGCCAAGGTGGACAGCACAGCTGACGTTGGGTCTGCCTGGCTGAACAGGGCACTCGCGATGAATGGCGAGAACGTGGCGTAGATTGCCCAGTCGTACCATTCAACGGCGTTGCCGATGCCGGTGCCGACCAGCGTGCGCATGTGCGACTTGTGGACCTTGACGTCGGGGGACGTTCCTACGGTGGTGGTCATGTGGTTCTCCAAAGTGGGGAGGGGAGTTAGTTGCCGGCGAGGGCGGCGATACGGGATACGGCGAGCTCTGCATACAGTGCGGCGCCGTCGGTGAGGACGCCGTCGTCGAACAGTGCGTAGGGCGAGTGGTTGAACGGCGACGTCGTGTGGTCGGCGCCGGGGGCAACGGCGCTGAGGCCCACAAACGTGCCGGGAACTTCGGCCAGGACGCGGGAGAAGTCCTCGGAACCGCTGAGCGGAGTGGCCATCCGAGTGTGCCTGGACTCGCCGAACATTCCGGCGATCACCTTCTCGGCGGTGGTGGTCTCGTCCTCGTCGTTGATGGTGAGGGGGTATTCCTCCTGGTAGTGCACGTCCGCCTCCAAACCGTGGGCTGCGGCAATGCCGTGCAGCAGCCGGGGTACTGCTTCCATCATCTTCCGGCGGGACTCTTCGGAGAAGGTCCTGATGGTGGCTTCGATGCGGGCGGTCTCAGGAATCACGTTGCGCTTTGTTCCTGCGTGCAGAACGCCGACGGTCAGGACGACGGGATCGAACATGTTGAACTGGCGCGTGACCATGACCTGCAGGGCGGTGACCATCTCGGCGGCTGCCGTGACGGGGTCCTTTGCCGAGTAGGGGGCAGAGCCGTGGCCTCCGGCGCCCAGCACTGTCACCACGAGTCCGTCCGAAGAACTGAGCATCACACCCGGCTTGGTGACGAACTGGCCGTGCGGTTCCAGCGAGGAGAACACGTGCATTCCGTAGGCGGTGTCCGCGCGGCGACCGGCAGCGTCAAGGACACCTTCCTTGATCATGTAGCTCGCGCCGTCGAAGCCCTCTTCGCCGGGCTGGAACATGAGGATCACATCGCCGGCCAACTGATCGCGGCGTTCAGCCAGGAGGGTGGCAGCGCCAGCGAGCATGGAGGTGTGGAGGTCATGCCCGCAAGCGTGCATGGCGCCATCCACACGGGAGGTGTAGTCCACGCCGGTGGTTTCCTGTACCGGAAGTCCGTCCATGTCGGCACGCAGCAGCACCACGGGCGTCTCAGCTGAAGCGTGAGCCGCGCCGCCCCGCAGAACCGCGGTGACCGACGTCGTTTCCTGGCCCAGGGTGATCTCGTACGGCAGTCCGTCCAGCGCCTTGAGTACCTTCTCCTGGGTCCGGGGGAGCTGCAGGCCGATTTCCGGTTCGCGGTGGAGGTCGTGGCGGAGGCGGACGATGTCGTCCCGTAGTTCCTTGGCGTCGGCAGCGATGGTCATCTGTGCTCCTGGTCTATCCGGTGAATATGTTCCTTAGGCCATTCTGGGGTGACCTGTTTCACACTGCTCAAAACATCTGGAAATATGCGCATGACCTATGGATATGACAGGAATCATGCAGCACTCTGAGAGAATCGGCTCATGGAGCTCAGTGAAGAAGATCTGCGGCTGATCAACGCCTTGCAGATATCACCCCGGATCAGCTGGTCCGACGCCGGCGAAGTCCTCGGCGTCCACGCCACCACCCTGGCGTCCCGATGGGAGCGCTTGCGGGCGGCCGGAGCGGCGTGGACAACGGCCCACCTCATGGGGGATCCGAAGGACATGTGCCTGGCCATGGTGGATATCGACTGCGAAATGCACCTCAGGCCGGACGTCACGGCCGCGGTTGCCCAACTTCCCGAGGTCATCACCGTGGAGGAAGCCGCCAGCAACCGCGACCTCACCCTGACGGTCATCACCCAGGACCTTGAACAGTTCAGCACGCATTTGTTGCCGAGGCTCAAGGAAATCCGGGGCCTCATCAAGTACCACACGGCACTCTGCACGCGGATCCACACCAGCGGCTACGCCTGGCGGCTCAACCTCCTGACCAAGACGGAACAACAGGCACTGCGGGCGCTCGCCGGACCCGAGTCGGCCAACCCTTCAGCGCCCGACACCATCGTGGTCCCGCTCCCGGAAAGCCACCTGGCGCTGATCCCGTTCCTGGCGCGTGACGGCCGCGCAACGGCGGCGGAGATCGCCCGCGCGCTGGGACGCAACCCCGCCACGGTTCAGCGCCAACTGGGGCGGGTCCTCAACAGCCGGATGCTGTCCTTCCGCTGCGAAATTGCCCAGCAGTTTTCCGGCTTCCCCATCACAGTCCAATGGTTCGCGAACGTTCCTGCGGGCGAACACGAAGCCGCCGCCACGGAACTGAGAGCTATCCGGAACATACGCTTCTCCGCGTCCACCACGGGCCGCACCAACTTCACCATGATCATGTGGCTGCGCTCGCTGGCCGATGTCATGGAAATGGAGCTCACCATCCAGCAGCGCATTCCGGGCATAGTCCTGGTGGAGAGCGTGGTCATGTTGAACACGGCAAAGCGCGTCGGGTGGATGCTGAACCCGGACTCGACCGCCACCGGAACAGTGGTTCCGCCCTACGGGGAGCTGCTGCCCGATGGTATCTAGGCGTGCTTGGTTGCCCTCAGGACGGTGTCCAAGGTGGTGCCGGACTCGCCGTTGGGACCGGTAATCGTACGTTCGCGGTCAGTGAGGATATTGACGAACCACGGCTCGCGATCCAGGCGCAGCTCGCCGGCCAACTGCTCGGGCGTGAAGAACATGCCGGAGTCGTGGTGGTGGCTCCACGACGGCAGCCCGTGTGGGTGATGCCCCACCACCAGCAAAGTGCCGCCCGGTGCCACAGCGGCCGCTGCCATTGCCACGGACTCGCGCCATGGCAGCAGGGGCGAGTGCAGGAACTGCGCCGAGACCAGATCGAAGACCGGCTCCGGTTCCCACTCAGTAAGGTCCTGCTGCTGCCAGGTGATCCGGTCCGCATGATCGGTCTCCGTTGCGTGTGCGGCTGCCCGTTCAAGCGCGACGGCGGACACATCCAACGCGGTGACCGTCCAGCCCTGCCCTGCGAGCCACAGGGCATCACCGCCCTCTCCGCAGCCCAGGTCCAGTGCCTTGCCCGGCTTCAGGCCCTCCGCTTCTGCCACGAGTTGCGGGTTCGGATTCCCGCTCCACACCCTTGACCGCTCCCGATACATTCCGTCCCACATGTCCACGGCATTGTCCGCGTCCTCATGGAGGTTCAGGCCGCCCTGCTGGGCTCCCTCGTGCTGGTGTCCGCGTTGGTGAGTGCCGGCGTCGTGAGTGTGTTCAGTCATAAGCCAAGCGTGCCGTGAGCCGCGTGCGAAAGGCAACGCTTGTTGCTATTCCGGCAAGTTCCACCGCTGGGCTCCGGCCCCTGAAGCGCCCAGCTCGTCCGACGGGTTCTGCAACGTGCACGACTTCAGGCTCAGGCAACCACAGCCGATGCATCCGTCCAGGTCGTTGCGGAGGTGCTGCAAGGCCGCGATCCGCTCGTCGAGTTCCTTGCGCCACCGCAGGGACAATTTGGTCCAGTCGCGCTTGGTAGGGGTTCGCCCGTCGGGCAAGGAGTCCAAGGCCTCGCGGATGTCCTTGAGCGGCAGGCCGACGCGCTGCGAGGTCTTGATGAATGCGACGCGCCGCAGCGTGTCGCGGCGATACCGCCGCTGGTTGCCTGCTGTCCGCTCCGCTTCGATGAGTCCGTTGCGTTCGTAGAAATGGAGGGCCGACGGCGACACTCCACTCCGCTCGGACAGCTCACCGATAGTGAGGGGCCGGTGGGTATCGACTGGCGGCATGGCGTTGCCTCCGTTGGCAGGGGTGGTGGATTGACCTCAACATTAGTTGAGGTTCTAGGCTGACGTCCATGACCTCTGACACCTCAACGGCCGGGATACTGCGCCGCCCATACTTGCTCGCCACCGTGGGGGCTTGCGCGCTCGTATTCCTCAGCGCGTTCGAGTCCCTCGCGGTGACCACCATCATGCCGCTCGTGAGCCGCGACCTGGACGGCGCCAGCCTGTATGCACTGGCCTTCGCGGGCCCGCTGGCAACGGGTGTGATGGGCATGGTGGCGGCGGGCAACTGGTCCGATCGTCGTGGTCCGGCGGCGCCCCTGTACTCCTCCGTGGCGTTGTTTGTGGCGGGACTGCTGATCGCTGGCACGGCAGGAACCATGGAAATCCTGGTGCTCGGACGGTTGGTGCAGGGACTGGGCGGCGGCGCGATGACCGTGGCCCTCTACGTGTTGGTGGCACGCGTGTACCCGCCGGCGCTGCACCCTAAAATCTTTGCCGCCTTTGCCGCGTCCTGGGTGGTCCCTTCCCTGGTTGGCCCGTTTGCGGCAGGTGTTGTTGCCCAGCTCAGCAGCTGGCATTGGGTGTTCCTAGGTGTTGTTGGGCTGGTTGTTCCGGCATTGCTGATGGTGGTTCCGGCTGTGCGGGGAATGGACTCCGAACCCGCTGCCGAACCCGTCCCCTGGGCCTTCGGTCGCATGGGATGGGCAGCGCTGGCAGCCTTGGCCGTCCTGGGACTGAACCTGTCCGCGGAGGTGCCGGGCGTGGGCGGGGTGATCGCCGTCGTCGCCCTTGTCATTGCGTTGGTGGCTGTCCGCCCGCTGGTGCCGCGCGGAACGTTGACTGCACGTCGCGGCCTTCCCAGCGTGATCCTGGTTCGCGGGCTTGCCTCGGCAGCATTCTTCGGGGCCGAGGTGTACCTGCCTTACCTGCTGACGGAGCGCTACGCGTTCACGCCGACGTTCGCCGGGCTCACACTGACCGGTGCCGCGCTGGCGTGGGCCGGAGCGTCGGCCATCCAAGGGCGGTTGGGCGCCAAGCTGGCCGACGACCTTGCCGTGAAAGTCGGTGCTGCCCTGGTGCTGATTGCCGTGATCTCCACCCTGGTGACCGCAGCGTTCGCTCTGCCCGCGTCCGTGGCCATTGCTGGTTGGATCCTGGCTGGTGGCGGCATGGGGCTCATGTACCCAAGGCTGTCTGTGATGACGTTGGCCCTTTCCACCCCGGAAAACCAAGGTTTCAACAGCGCCGCCATGTCCATCTCCGATTCCCTCGGCGGCGCGCTGTCCCTCGCCGCCACGGGACTCGTCTTCGCTGCATTTACGACGACGAACTCGTTTGCGGGGGTCTTCGCGCTGACGGCGGTGATCGCCGTCGTCGGGGTTCTGATTGCGCCGCGCGTCGCCGCCCGGGCTGCCGCATCCGAATCCGACGCCTCGAGCGCTGAACCCGAGCTCACGCGCCACTCCTGACCCGTTGTGGGGCCTGCTCTGCGCGCTTCGCGAGCCCGGAAGGGCGCAAAGCGGGCCCCACAAGAAGGGCCCCGAGCTGCCCCGATGAGGGTCCATCGTGGAAACACTGCTAAGCTAGGAACACTTGATGTGCGGTGACGCCCTGAAGCAGGTGGCCTGAAAGGCTGCGCGACGGGGCATTTTTCATGTGAGAGGCACATCCTGCGTCGATGAACGCGTTCTATTTGGTCCCGGCCACCGCTGTTGCAGCGAACCGGTAGATCACCTGACTTTTCCTCGGCGAACCCCTGGCCCAACCGGCGTCGGGGGCCGATGTCCGCACTTGGACACCGCCCGAAAGACATGAAGTTTATGACTACTTTTGCTGCCCTTGGCACGCCCAAGCCCATTGCTGAATCCCTCGCCGCAGATGGCATCGAAGAGGCATTCCCCATCCAGGTGAAGACCCTCCCGGACACCCTCGCAGGCCGCGACGTCCTGGGCCGTGGCCGCACCGGCTCCGGTAAGACCATTGCTTTCGCCATCCCGCTCGTGGCCCGCTTGGCCGAGCGCGAAGCAAAGCACTTCCGCAAGCCGGGCCGCCCCATGGGCCTGGTCCTTGCACCGACCCGTGAACTGGCAACCCAGATCAACGCCACCATTGAACCGCTGGCCAAGGCCATGGGCCTGAACACCACGGTCATCTACGGTGGCATCTCCCAGGCACGCCAGGAAAAGGCGCTGCGCGCCGGCGTCGACATCGTCATCGCCTGCCCGGGCCGCCTCGAAGACCTGATCCGCCAGCGCATCCTGACCCTCGAAGCCGTTGAGGTCACCGTGCTGGACGAGGCCGACCACATGGCCGACCTCGGCTTCCTCCCGGTCGTCAAGAAGCTTATGGACATGACCCCCACCCAGGGTCAGCGCCTGCTCTTCTCCGCAACGCTGGACAACGGTGTTGACAAGCTGGTCAACCGTTACCTGTCCAACCCGCTGACGCACTCCGTGGACGATCCCCAGGCCGCTGTCACCACCATGGAGCACCACGTCCTGGTGGTCAACGACCAGACCGTCAAGAAGCAGCTCATCGTCGAACTGGCCTCCGGCGCCGGCCGCCGCGTCCTCTTCATGCGGACCAAGCACCACGCCCGCAAGCTTGCCAAGACCCTGACCGACGCCGGCATCCCCGCCGTCGACCTCCACGGCAACCTGTCGCAGAACGCCCGCGACCGTAACCTTGCCGAGTTCTCCAACGGTGACGTCCGCGTCCTGGTGGCCACCGACGTCGCAGCCCGCGGCGTGCACGTTGACGACGTCGAACTCGTTATCCACGTGGACCCGCCCACAGAGCACAAGGCGTACCTGCACCGCTCAGGCCGTACGGCCCGCGCAGGTTCCGATGGCACCGTGGTCACCCTGACGCTCCCCGAGCAGCAGAGCGACGTCAAGAAGCTCATGAAGGCTGCCGGCGTTGACGTTTCGTTTGAACGCGTGACCGCCAACTCCCCGTTGGTTGCTGACCTGGTGGGCGACATCGCGGACAAGGTTGACCCCCGCACCCGTGCAGCTCTCCTCGCGGCGAAAGCCCCGCAGGGTGGCGGCACGTCCACCGGCGCCAACGCCCAGCGCAAGCGCGCACGCCGTTCCACGCAGGCTGCTCCCACCGCGGGTGGCCGTGGCGGTCGCGGCGGACGCGGCAAGGTTGGGGCTGAGCCGGTTCGTACGGACACCAACCGTGCCGATCGCCGCGCAGCAGCGAACGACGACGTCGCCCGCAGCTCACGTGGTCGCGGCAAGGCAGCTTCCACGCACCGCAACGACGTTCCCGGCTCGCAGGGGCAGAACGGCCGCAGCGGTCGTCCGGCTACCGGCCAGCGCTCAGCTTCGGCTCCGCGCACGGCATCCACCACGAGCACCCGCACCGGTGGAAACAAGGCCGTATGGTCTTCCGCCACGGGCGCTACGTCCGGTGGATCCTACGGTTCGGGTGCCTCCGGCAACTCCGGTCGCGGTGGCTCCGGCGCAGGTCGTCCGGCCCGCAGTGGCCCGCGTCGTGCATCGGCTCCCGCTTCCAACGAGCGTCGCGGCCGCTAACGACTCACCAGCCTCGGGCGCGCCACTCCTCAAGGTGTGGCCGCTCGGCGCCAAGGGTCGTGGGCAATCCATGGCCAGGGTGCACCACGGTTTCGTCCGGATAGGCGTCGAACAGTCGTTCCGACACGTCGTTCAACAGTGAAGTGAAGCGTGCAGGATCTTTCTGTGTGTTGCCGACGCCTCCCGGAAACAGCGAGTCTCCACTGAAAATGTGGGCAGGCCCGTCTGGATCCTGGTACACGAAAGCGATCGAGCCCGGGGTGTGTCCACGCAAGTGGACTGCTGAGATCTCGAAGTCGTCAAAGCGCTCAACGTCGCCATGACTAAGCCGGACGTCCACTGGAACCGGCAACGCATCGGCGTCGTCCGCTCCGGCTGAGGTGGTCGCGCCGGTAACGGCGACCAATTCCGGCAGGGCCCGGACGTGGTCCCAGTGCTGGTGAGTGGTGGCGATCCTGACCAGTTTGGTGGGGGCCGACGAATCGGCAGCACTGTCTTCCAGCATTTGCTGAATAGCCGGGAGGTCGTCTGCTGCGTCGATCAGCAGCTGCCCACCTGTGGACTTTGAGGTCAACAGGTAGACGTTGTTGTTCATCTCGCTGACCGAAATGCTGCGGATAGTGACGTCACGCAATGAGTGAATAAGCGAATCCATCGTGTCAGTCTATGCAGTTGCCGGGTTGCCTTCGCGGCCCTGCGATACCCAGTTGGGGTCGGCCGAGCGTGAACCCACGACGGCGGCCGCGGCTTGGTCGAGCACCTCACGTTGTGCTGTCCCCAGTTGCAGGGACAGTGCCCCCAGGTTCTCGTCGATCCGGTGCGTTTTGCGCGTGCCGGGGATGGGAACCACGGAAATCCCGAGGCGCTGACCTTGGGTGAACAGCCAAGCCAGGGCTACCTGGGCAGGAGTTGCATCCAGCCCGCTGGCTACCTCGCGAACCGCGGCCACGACGGCCTGGTTTGCATCAAGTGCCTCGTCGCCAAAACGGGGGATCTTATGGCGGAAGTCATTCTCGCCGAGGTCACCCGCGCTGACGGTTCCCGTGAGGAACCCTCGGCCCAGCGGCGAATACGGCACGAACCCAACGCCAAGTTCCTTGGCTGCAGGAACAACGTTGAGCTCAACATCCCTGCTCCAGATTGACCATTCACTCTGGACTGCGGCAATGGGATGGACGGCGTTGGCCTGCCTGAGCTCCTCGGCTGTCACTTCGGACAGTCCGAGGTGCCGGACCTTGCCCTCACGGACCAGCTCCGCCATGGCCTCCACGGTTTCCACTATCGGAACGCGGAGGTCGCGGCGGTGCAGGTAGTAGAGGTCAATCACGTCAGTGTCCAGGCGGCGGAGGCTCGCTTCTGCCGCTTGCCTGACGTAGGGCGCATCCCCGCGGACTCCCGTGTACCCGTCCGCGGGGTTGCCCTCAATTCCGAATTTCGTGGCCACTTGGATTTCGTCACGGCGCTCTTTCAGGAGCTTGCCCACGAGTTCCTCGTTGCTTCCGGCGCCGTATACATCGGCGGTGTCGATGAACGTGATGCCCGCATCCACGGCGTGCCTCAGCGTTTTGAGCCCTTCCTGGGGATCGATGCCGCCGTAGACAGGGGTCAGGGCCATCCCGCCGAAACCGAGGGGGCTTACCTTGAGGCCATCGCCGAGTTGAACTGCAGTCATGAACTTCTCCAATGCGCGTAGGTGTTCCAGAGGGCCCTTTGTTGGCGTGAACTCTGTGGCCGCGGTGGGTATTCCTGCTGGGCCCCCCGACTTGGAGTAAGTGTGCGGTGTTGCCCTGCCCCAATTCGACGGCTTGCTGCGCATTCGATGGTAGGAGACGTCTCATGCGCAGCGGGCCATCGAAATGGACCAGCGACCGCGGTGGGGTGTTCGCTACTCGGCTTTGGCCACGGACTTATCGGCAGGCAAGGCCTTCAAACCGGCAGCACAGCCCACGATTCCCGCGATGAAGAGCAGCTTCAGCGGGCTCGCGGACTCCACGCCCGTGATCATGGCCCAGCCAACAGTGAGAGCTGCGCCGATGCCCACCCACACCGCGTAGGCAGTTCCCAAGGGGATTCGTTTGACCGCGATGCCCAGTCCGAGCATGCTCAACACCGCAGTAATCGTGAAGACCACGGTGGGCATGAGCTGCGTGAAACCATTGGAGAGGCCCAAAGCGGTGGCCCACACGGCTTCGAGCAGTGCCGATGCCAAGAGGATTGCCCAGGAGATGCCGTTGCCGGTGTTCTTTGTCTTAGCAGTCATGGCTATGCCACCACCTTCAGGCCGACCACACACGCGCCGATTCCAGCAAGCAGGAGCAGCCGGGCCGTCGTCGCACGTTCAACCTTGGTGACCATCGCGTACGTTGCGGTCAGTACGACACCGACGCCAACCCACACTGCATAAGCCGTGCCCGTGGGGATGGACTGCATCGCGATGGCGAGTCCGGCCATGCTGGCGACGACCGACACCAGGAAAACGACTGTGGGGACGGGTTTACGGAAGCCCTTGGACCGGTGGAGCGCTGCGGCCCAGACGGCCTCGAGTGCTCCGGAAAGAATGAGAATTATCCACGACATGACATTTCCTTTGGCCAGTCTTGTCGCATTCCGGGTACTGAACCGTCGTCCGGAGGTTCCAGAGCGGAACCTTCATTTCAGGCTAGCAACTCCCGCGCGGGGTGGCCACCTCTGGTGGTTAACGTCACCACCTCAGGCGTGGGCCTCCACGTGGTCGATCGAGATGACAGCGATGAATCCGCGGCCCGAGATCTCCGGACTCCGGGTATCGGAGCCGACTACGGCGTCGTACCGTGACAGCTCGACGGGTTCGGCCGCGCTGGGTGCCGGGGCGTCGCCGTCGGACTCTTCCTCCACAGCGGCGCCCGGCGCAACTGTGGCTTTGCCCTCGAGCAGGATGGCAAGCTGGCCCTCGAAAACCGGGTGTGCGCGCTTCTTGGAGATCTCCACGATGGAGGTGTAGCCCTTGAACGCGCCTTTGCGCGCAATGACGTTGAGATCCCGGATGTCACCAGTAGGGAGGGTGGCTCCCGATGCGGCCTCGCCCGAGAACCGGAACGGCCGGTACTTCTCCAGAGGGTGCTCGGCTCCGTCCACAGTGAGGAGCAGCAGTTCGCCTTCGATGATGGTGATCACGCGCTCCATGCCCGGGAAGGTGGAGAATTCTCCGGCTTTGGAGACGTCGGCGATGCTGACGCGCCAATCCCATGCCCCGTCCTGGGCCGAAGCGGCTTTCGGATGGCTGGCCAGTTCACGGGTCACCCCGCCCCCATTGCGCCATGGTTCAGGATGGATGTCGGCAAAGCGGATGATCTCCATCCGACCAGCCTAGTGGTGGACACCGGTTCTGCGTTGGCATTGCGGCTTGCTAACGTCATATGTGGAAAACGTTGTGAGTATGGCTGGAGGCACGGGAATGTTCGTCAAAGTGTGCGGATTGAGCACGCCCGAATCCGTGCGGGAAGCCGTCGACGCCGGTGCGGACGCCGTCGGCTTCGTCCTCACCACCAGCCCCCGTGAAGTCAGCCCTGAACAGGTGCGTATCCTGCTGCCCTTGGTGCCGCCGGGTGTTCAGGCAGTGGGTGTCTTCCGGCACGAGGCCGCAGCTGATGCCGTCGCCATCGCCCGTGACGCAGGGCTTGGGTGGGTACAGCTCCATGGTCACCGGACTGCCAACGACGTCAAAACCGTGCACGACGCCGGGATGCGGCTCATCCGCGCAGTCACCATGGGAGCCGCCCGGGACGAGTTCGCTGACCTGGGCGAGGAAGTGTTCCTGATCGACGCCGCCGTGCCGGGTTCGGGGGAGTCCTGGGACTACGCGTCCGTGCGGGAGAAGGGCCTCGACGGCAGGGAGTGGCTGCTGGCAGGTGGACTTGAACCCGGCAACGTCGCCTTCGCTGCCGCTGTTGCCGGAGCTTGGGGAGTGGACGTTTCTTCTGGCGTCGAGGCATCGCGCGGAGTGAAGGACCTGGCCAAAATCCGCGCCTTCGTCCACGCCGCCAAAGCCTGATCCTCTCTCACCTTCCGCGGGTTTAAGGCCGTTCCTCTCTCACCTTCCGTTAGCTTTCGGTGGTCGCTCTCTCACCTCCAGCCGTCCCTGCGGTGATCAGGTGAGAGATGGTTGATGAAAACGGGTGATTAGGTGAGAGAGCATCGGACTTGTCACTGGCACCCCCTAGAATCGCTCCCAACAGCAGGTCCACCGCTGAAACGCATCGAGAACCACGGAAACCAGGAGCCAAGCATGAGCACGGAACACTTCACCCTGACCATGAGCCGCGAGTTCGACGCCCCCCGTGAGAAGGTTTTCGAAGCGTGGATGGAGCCGGACAAGCTCACCCAGTGGTTCGGACCCGTGGAAGTGGACGCTCCCCGCGACAAGATCATCGTCGAGCCCCGGGTGGGCGGTATCTGGCAGGTCGTCATGGTGTGGTCGGACGAGAATGGCGAGCAGTCGGCCCCCATTGAAGCCGTGATCACCGAGTTGGACACGCCGGCCCTCTTGGTCGCAACAGCCAAAGCTGCTCCGGACGCCGATCACGAATTCGAAGAAATGCGCCTTGAATTCGAAGACCTCAACGGCCGTACACGCATGAACGTCACTCAGGGTCCGTTCGAATCGGAAGAGTGGGTAGACATGACCCGCGATGGCTGGGGCACTTCGTTCGACAAGCTGGACGCGCTCCTGGCCTAGCCCTGCGTACGAACCCGGCGATGAGTCAGGGAAGAATCAGGGCAGACCCCTACGCTTTTTGTCGGGCCCGCAGGGGAGAATGGGGACTATGAAAACGATCCTTAACGTCATCTGGCTTGTCTTCGGTGGGTTTTGGCTGGCCTTGGGTTATTTCGCGGCCGGCATCATTTGCTGCGTGCTCATCGTGACCATCCCGTGGGGCATAGCTTCGTTCCGGATTGGCGCATATTGCCTGTGGCCCTTCGGTCGGATGGTGGTTGAGAAGCCGGGCGGCACAGGTGTCTTCGCGCTTCTCGGCAACGTTATCTGGTTGCTGGTGGCGGGCATCTGGATCGCTATCGGTCACGTGGTCACCGCAGTTGCAATGGCCATCACCATCATTGGCATCCCGCTGGCGATCGCCAACCTGAAGCTGATCCCGGTGTCGCTGATGCCGCTCGGCAAGCAGATTGTCCCTACCAGCCAGCCGTTCGTCAGCACCTACCGCTAAGAAGCAGAAACCGCGCCGGTGCGCAGATCGAGACTGAACGTCCGATCCCTTCGCACCGTCCCGCCGTCGGCCTCTGCAGTGAACGCGAGTTCCAGCGTGCTGTGCCCGATGTCCGACGCCGTGATGGTGTACGTCGGCGTGAAGTAGAGAACGTGCTCGCCGGGCGGCAGGTCCGCGGGTGGGAAGTCACCGGGGTTGTCGTGCGGTCCGAGTAGTACGACGCCGGTAGCCGTCCCGGTGCCGACGTTGCGGACGCGCCCGGTGAAGGCAAGGATGTCCCCGGCCTTGTGGCCGGGGACGATGGGTCCGTAGTTGAGGTCCTGCGCCTCCCGCGTGCCAAGAACCTGGTCCCCGGCGTAGCCTTGGCCGATTTCCTTCCAGGTCTGCACATCCCATTCACCGTCGCTGTTGGAGGGGATCACGTGGAAGTCGCCGGCGTTCTGCCACACCGCGGGCCTGCCTGGGGTGACGGAGCGTAGCTCCATGTCAAAGACCAAGCCGGCCGGTTCCGAAGCATCCGGAACAGCCCGGGGTGGAGCGGAAAGCTGCCCAGTGAGCTGCTCGGCAGGGATCGATGCGAACACGATCTCCCGGTACCCCTGCCTTTCATAGAGAACCCCGATGTTCCCATCCGGTAGCCGCGTCACCGTCGAGTACGCCGAACTGCCGCCGCAGAGCAACAGCTTGGCGGGCCAGGTGGCGCCGTTGTCGGGGGAGAGGCTTAGGACGGTGTTGCGACGCAGATGCGGGTCGTGGTTGTTGCTCGCGAGCAGCCAGGATGAAGTCTCCGGCGTGGCAAGGGCAGCAACACTTGGCATACCGTCGAAGCGCGCCAAGGAACCGTTGTCGCTGGGGTCCGGCAAATCCGGAATAGCCTGCAGCGGGCTCCACGTCTGACCGCCGTCCTCGGACTCGGCGGACAATCTGCAGGGCGTGGCCCGTGAATGCAGGAGCAGCCGGCCATCGTCCAAGCACACAACTTTGTTTTCGTTGGGCCCTATCCCGGCGGGACCCGCTCCAATCAGGTCACCCAGGGCCCAGGTATCGCCATGGTCGTCGCTGAATGCAGATGCAGCCATGATGTCGCCGTCCACTAACAGCACAAACTGCTGCACCAACCGTCCCCTGTACGGCCCGGCATGGATCTGAATTCCTTGTCCCGCCGCGGCGAAAAGGCCTGTTGCTCCGCGCACTTTGAGCTGCGAGGTGAGCCGACGGTGCTGCCAGGTGTCGCCGTCGTCGTCGGAGAAGCTGACATCTGCGTGCTGGACGTCGTCATCGGGCTCCAAACCGGAGACGGCCTCGAAGAAGCCCGCGTGCGTCCCGGCGGAATGGAACATGAATATGCGGCCGGTTTCGGCGTCCACCAGCAGGCTCGGGTCCCCGAAGCCGTGGAGTCCCGATCCTGTGCGGACCAGCTGCTGCGACTCCCAGGTGATCCCGTTGTCGTAGCTGCGGCGCAGGAGGAGATCGATGGGATTGGGGAGATCGTCCAAGTTGGGCCGGCCGTCGTAGGAGGCCAACACGGTGCCCCGCGTGCTGACGGCAAGCGCCGGGATGCGGTACTGACGGTAACCGCCGACGCCCCGGAGAGCCAGAACATGCTCAATGTCGGGGACGGCCAAGGGCATTCTAGGGCGGGAAGAACTCAAGAGGTAGGAGGTCACACCTCCATGCTAGCCCGAAGCCATACGCGCCGATAGCCTTGGCGGGTGACCAACAGAGCCCGGCTGCAAGCCGGTGGCGGACTGCTCACGCCATTTCGCCGGCGAGGTTGCGCCGGGCAGCGTCCAGCCACAGATCCTTGGCGCGTTCGCCGTGGAACAGCGGGTCAAGGCTTAGGAGATGGCGTACGACGGCGGCGCGACCGGTCGCGAAGTCGTCGTCGCTGACGTAGGCGTAGTCTTCCCGGACGGCGGCCAGGTAGCGTGCGTAGGCCTGTTCGTCGCCGCCGAGTACGGAGAGGTCGGCGTCGCAGAGGAGTGCCCCGGCGTGGTCGCCAGGCTCTGGGGAGTGGCTGGACGTGAGCCGGACCAGCCGCGCCACCTCGGCCACATCGGCGGGAGCCAAGCCGGCAGCCATGAGACGGTCCTCGGCCAGCAGGGCTGAGTCCTCCTCATCCTTCCCGGCAACACCTTCATAAACGGCATCGTGGAACCACGCCGCCAAGGAGACGGTCCGCGCAGGCAACGCCGGTTCGGTCAGGACGTCCAGTGCTTCCAGAACTGCCAGGAGATGTGTGCGGCTGTGATACTTCCTGCCGTCCTCACCCCACCGCTCCAACAGCTCAAGCCCCAGCTCCTCATGGCCGGGGAAAATACTGTTCCAACGCTCCATCAGAGGAACTGTCAAGGCTTTGCTCCGCTCCCTCGCAGGAATCCGCAGGCCGCTGGCGATGAGTTTTCGGACCAGCACCCGGGCCTCCACCGGGATTGCGCCGGCGAGCACGAGATCGTCATAGCGGCGTTCCGGAACGTCGTAGTGGTCCCCGTCGAAGGCTCTCTCCGGAACCCCCGCGGCGGCTGCGAACGCGTGGAGCTCGTCCAGCGACGTGTCCGAAACCAGGTGCGAAAATACGGTCCCGTGCGCTGGCCACAGGGGCGGATCGACGTAGATGGCCATTGCCAAAGTGTAGTCCCAGGCGATCCTTCCCAGTTGCCGGCCATCGGGGCGTCTACCGCCGTGCTGCGCCCCGGAAATACGGGCTTCACTGCCCGCGCTGTTCACGGCAACTGGGAAGGAGCGTAGGAGGATCAGCGTTCCGCGGGCAGGATGTTCTGGTTGCCGCGGAACACGTTGTCAGGATCGAACTCACGTTTCACCAAGGACAGCCGGCGATAGTTCTGCTCCCCATAGGCCGCCATGATCCGGTCCTGGCCTTCGTCGCCGATGAAGTTCAGCCACACTCCGCCCGTGGTGTGCGGGGCGATGTCCTGCCGGAACTGCTTGACCCATGCTTTGGCGTCCTGGCCGCCCTCCCGCGTCTCGGATAAACCGAAGGGATGGCTGACCCATGCCGCTCCGCGGTGCTGCAAGGGCGTCTCAGCCGCGGCAGGCCCGGAAACAGCCCCGCCCCATCGGGCCACCAGTTGCTGCGAATGGGGACCAGGGAGCCGCTGCGCCGAATCAACCAGGAGATCGAGCGCATCATCGCTGAGCTCGTTGTGGTAGTCGGCGCTCCAGTAGTTGTAGAGGTTCGGAGGGTCATCGATCATGCACTGGAAGTCCGCGTAGCCCATGGGAGAGACCAGGTCCACAGCGGGGCCAAGATCGCGGAACGGCTTCGCGTGCTCTTCACCGGCCTCCATATCGCCGGCGTAAAGATAGGCCATGCCGACGGCGAGCTTGCCCACCATGTTTTCCGGGACAAACTCTTCCGGGGGAGCGGTGAGGTACACGAGCGCTGTTCCGACGGCGTCGGGGGCTTCCAAAGCGAGCCCACGGAAGGCGCGCGACAAATCCGTGGCATCCTCCCCGGGGAACAGCATGAGGCCGGCCATGACGGTAGGACCGACGTCGTGCAGCTGGAACGTGAGGGAGGTGGCTACGCCGAAGTTTCCGCCCCCGCCGTGGAGTGCCCAGAACAGTTCCGGATTCTCGTCCCGACTGGCGGTCACCTGCTCGCCGGAGGCGGTGACCAGGTCCACGGCGAGCAGGTTGTCGCATGCGAAACCGTACGAACGCTCCAGCCATCCCGAGCCGCCGCCCAACGTGAATCCGGAGAGCCCGGTGGTGGACGCGCGGCCGCCGGTGACGGCTAGGCCGTACTGTTGCGTTGCGCGGTCGAATTCACCCCACGTGAGTCCGGCGCCGGCGGTGGCGGTCTTCGCTTCTGGGTTGACGCTGATCGATTTCATGGGGCGGACGTCAATGACCAGCCCGTTGTCGTTGGTGGACATACCGGCCACCGAGTGTCCGCCTGATCGCACCGCTACGTCCAAATTGTGGTTCCGCGCGTAGCTGAGGGCCTCGGCAACCTCGCCGGGACCGGAACATTTTGCAATGACGGCAGGCTTGCGGTCGATCATCGCATTGAAGAGTTTACGGGCTTCGTCATAGTCCGGGTTGTCCGGACGAATCCATTCCATGGGACGTTCCTTTGAATGTGAAACTCTCCCCCAGAACAGGGTACGGCGGCGGGTCCCTGTGAACCATGGGTAGCGCAAAGAAGTACGACGGCGGCCGCGCCGTTCGCGCCTGACGCACCCATGCTGACCGGTGCGACGGGGCGCAATAACTTGAATCCGGGCATCAAGTCATATTTCGTATGCGGAACAAACAAGTCATCAGAACCGCAAACACGGAACTACACTCATTCCATGCCGCAAATACGAATTTCCGAAGCCGCCCGCTTCCTAGGCGTCAGCGACGACACCGTGAGGCGTTGGACGGAAAACGGAACGCTGACCGCCCAGAAGGACCCAGCCGGACGCCTCGCCGTGGACGGATTGGAACTCGCCACGCTTGCCCGCGACCAGTCCCACCTCCCTGACGACCCCTCGCGGTCGGGAAGTTCGGCGCGGAACCGTTTCGTCGGCCTGGTCACAGGAATCACCGCGGACAAGGTCATGGCCCAAGTCGAGCTGCAGTGTGGTCCGTTCCGGGTGGTGTCCCTCATGAGCAGCGAAGCCGTCCGGGAACTCGGGCTGGAACTCGGTTCAGTCGCCACCGCCGTGGTTAAGGCCACCACCGTCATTATCGAAACTCCGCAGGGAAAGAGCATCATATGAGGACCCTCCACCTGAAGAAGAGCATTGTGGTCATATCGGTTGCGGTCGGGTTGGCCGGCGCGCTCGCGGCCTGCGGCACCACGGCACCCGCCGCAACACCATCGAGCACCGGCAGCACGTCCCAGTTGAGCGGAACAGTGACCGTCTTTGCGGCAGCCTCCCTCAAGTCAACCTTTACTCAACTGGCCAAGGACTTCGAAGCCAGGAACCCCGGCACCAAGGTAACCCTGAGCTTTGCCGGCTCCTCCGACCTGGTCACGCAGATCAGCCAGGGCGCTCCTGCCGACATCTTCGCTTCCGCCGACACCAAGAACATGACAAAGCTGGCCGACGCCAAACTGCTGGACGGTGCCGCTACGAACTTTGCCACCAACGTCCTGGAGATCGCAGTGCCGCCCAGCAACCCGGCGTCGATCTCTTCCTTCGCAGACCTCGCCAAGCCCGGCGTTAAAGTCGTCACCTGCGCCAGCCAGGTTCCTTGCGGCGCGGCAACAGACACGGTTGCGAAGGCCAGCGGCATCACGCTGACCCCCGTCAGTGAGGAATCTTCGGTGACCGATGTCCTCGGCAAAGTCACCTCGGGCGAGGCCGATGCCGGTCTGGTCTACGTCACGGACATCAAGGGGGCCGGCGATAAGGTCAAGGGTGTGCCCTTCCCGGAGTCGGACAAGGCCGTCAATACGTATCCGATCGCCACGGTAAGCTCCAGCCAGAACAAGGAACTGGCAGCGGCCTTCATTGCTGCGGTCACCAGTGAAGCAGGCAAGAAGGTTCTGGGCGACGCCGGATTTGGCGCACCGTAGCCTGGCTGCGGCACTGAACGCACAGCTGTAAGGGGAACATGAAGAGCGCCACCGGCTATCAAGGCATCCCGCGTTGGATCTACGCCATTGCAGTCGTGGGTGGACTCCTGGTTGTCCTCCCGTTGGCGGCAATGCTCGCCAAGGTGAACTGGCCGCAGTTCGTCCCCCTGATCACGTCCGAATCCTCACTGGCCGCCCTGGGATTGAGCTTGCGAACCTCGGCCGCCAGTACTCTGCTGTGCGTCGTGCTGGGAGTTCCATTGGCGTTGGTGCTGGCCCGGAGCGAGTTCCGGGGCCAGCGGCTCCTGAGGGCGTTCGTCCTCTTGCCGCTGGTGCTGCCACCCGTCGTCGGCGGCATCGCGCTCCTGTACACGTTTGGGCGGCAGGGCCTCCTGGGGAAGTCCCTGGAGGTAGCGGGCATCCAGATTGCGTTTTCCACCACCGCGGTGGTGTTGGCCCAAACGTTCGTGGCCTTGCCCTTCCTGGTGGTCAGCTTGGAGGGTGCCCTGCGATCAGCTGGAAACAAATATGAGGCCGTCGCGGCGACACTCGGGGCCCGACCCACCACGGTCCTGCGCCGCGTCACGCTTCCGCTGGTCCTGCCGGGGCTGGCGTCGGGAGCCGTGTTGTCGTTCGCGCGCAGCCTGGGGGAGTTCGGCGCGACGCTGACGTTTGCCGGAAGCCTTGAAGGGGTGACGCGCACGCTGCCGCTGGAGATTTATCTTCAACGGGAGACCGACGCCGACGCTGCCGTCGCGCTGTCCCTGGTCCTGGTGGCTGTCGCGGTGGCTGTGGTGGGGCTCAGTTATGGTCGCCGGCGCAGCAGCACACCTTCGGAGGTCCGAGCATGAGCTTCGAACTGCAAGCCAGCCTCCGCGCCAGGGACTTCGACATGTCACTCAGCCTTGCCGACGGCGAGACTGTGGCCATCCTCGGTCCCAACGGTGCGGGCAAATCCACTTTGCTGGGTGTGATTTCCGGGCTGTTGCGACCGGATTCCGGTTCGGCACGGATCGCAGACAAACAGCTGTTCAACCTCGACGCCGGTACTCGCCATTGGAGCCCGCCCCACCTCCGCGGGACTGCGCTGCTGGCCCAGGAGGCGCTGCTGTTTCCGCACCTGAACGCCCTGGACAACGTGGCGTTCGGTCCGCGAAGTGCCGGGGCTTCCAAAGTGGCGGCACGGGAAACCGCACAGCACTGGCTTGCCGAGGTGGACGCCCTGCCCCTGGCCAACCGAAAGCCCTCGCAACTATCCGGCGGGCAGGCCCAACGTGTGGCAGTGGCCCGCGCTTTGGCCGCCGAGCCCGAGCTCCTCCTTCTCGATGAGCCCATGGCCGCCCTCGATATCCATGCGGCACCGTTGCTTCGCCGCGTGCTCAAACGCGTTTTGAAGGATCGGAAGGCCATCATCGTCACTCACGATGTCCTGGACGCCTACATGCTGGCCGACCGTGTCATCGTGGTGGAAAAGGGCCGGATCGCAGAGGAAGGCCCCACCCGTCAGGTCCTTGAACGGCCCAGGAGCCACTTCGCAGCTGGTTTGGCGGGCCTGAACCTCGTCACGGGCACCATCACCGAGGAGGGAATCACGACGCCGGATGGCCGGGTTTTCGCCGGCCAGCATGATCCGGGCTGGTCACCCCTGCCCGGACAGGCAGGCGTGGCTGCGTTCCCGCCGTCGAGCGTTTCCGTCTTCCTTGGCGAGGTGCACGGAAGCCCCCGCAATTCGTTTGCCGTCACCATCACGGACCTTGAGCCGCATGGGGACCAGATCCGGGTCCGCGCCGCGGGCGGTCCGGCCCAAGCATTGTCCGCCGACATCACCCCCGCGGCGTCCGCCGACCTTGGACTTGTCCCGGGCATGGACGTGCGGTTTGTGGTCAAGTCTGCGCTGGTGGCGGTCTATCCGGCCTGAGCCTGTCTACTCCCGATACATCTTCTCCGCGTAGGACGGTCCGTAATAGGTCTCCAGCTCTTCCAGCGGAGTCTCCGGTTGCGTGTAGGCCTGTGAAAGCACCGCGATGCTCGGCAGGTCGCCGGTCTCCCAGGTCTCGGGTTGCCAGAGTCCGCTGCGCATGAAGGCCTTGCCGCAGTGCGTGAACACTTCCTCCACTGAGACCACGACGGCGGCGCGCGGCCGGTGGCCTTTGACCACCATCAGGTCGAAGAAGTCGGCGTCGCGGACAATTTGCGCGGTCCCGTTGATCCGTAGGGTATCCGTGCGGCCCGGGACCACGGAGAGAATGCCGACGTTCGGGTTCTCCAGGATGTTGTGGAAGCCGAAGGCGAGCTTGTTGCCCGGCCGTTCCGGGATGGCAATAGTGTGCTGGTCCAGGACGAGGATAAATCCAGCGGGGTCGCCTTTGGGTGAGGCGTCAACGCGCCCCTGTGCGTCCGTCGTCGAGATCACGCAGAAGGGGCTGGCGGCCAGCCATTGCCTGTCGAAATCGCTGAGCGCTGTTCGCACCTTCCGGCGCACGCGTTCAAGCGGCAGTCCGATCAATTCTTCGAGTTCGTCAGCACTTGAAATGGCGTCCATGCCCCCAGCCTAAGCTGCTTGCCAAGACGGTGGCTCTGGACACCTGTTTCGCCGTGGGCAAACATGGAACACAGTGGGCCAAAAATCAAAGTTGAGCGTAGTAGACTCAACTTTGAAAGTATTGGTTCAACTCCAGAAAGGGAGCACTCTTTGGACGTCAAATTCACCACCAAAAGCCAGGAGGCCCTTTCTGCGGCCGCCATGAACGCCTCAACTGCCGGTAACCCGCAGCTTGAACCGGCACACCTCTTGAAGGCCCTCATGGACCAGCGTGATGGCGTGGCCGTGGCCCTGCTGCGTGCCACCGGTGCGGATCCGGACGCCGTGAGCGTGCAGGCAAGTTCGGCCATCAAAGCGCTGCCTTCTTCCTCGGGGAGTTCTGTCCAGCAGGCACAGCTCTCGCGCCAGTCCATGCAGGCCATCCAGGCCGCCCAGAACGAAGCCGACAAGCTCGGCGATTCCTTCGTGTCCACCGAGCACCTGCTGTTGGGCCTCTCGGCGGGAAGCGACGCCGTTGGCAAGTTAATGCGCGACGCCGGTGCCTCCCATGAAGCGCTGCTCGCTGCCCTGCCGGGTGTCCGGGGCGACCGGAACGTCAACTCTCCGGATCCGGAAAACACCTTCCAGGCCTTGGAGAAGTTCGGTACAGACCTCACTGCAGTGGCCCGATCCGGCAAGCTGGACCCGGTCATTGGCCGTGACAGCGAGATCCGGCGCGTGGTCCAGGTCCTGAGCCGCCGCACCAAGAACAACCCTGTGCTGATTGGCGAGCCCGGCGTCGGCAAGACCGCCGTGGTGGAAGGACTCGCCCAGCGCATGGTCGCTGGCGATGTCCCGGAGAGCCTCCGGGGCAAGACGCTCATTGCGCTGGACCTCGCCTCCATGGTGGCTGGCGCCAAGTACCGCGGCGAGTTCGAAGAACGCCTGAAGGCCGTGCTGGAGGAAATCAAGAACTCCAACGGCCAGATCGTCACGTTCATTGACGAAATCCACACGGTAGTTGGTGCGGGGGCCACGGGGGACAGCGCCATGGATGCCGGCAACATGCTCAAGCCCATGCTGGCACGTGGCGAGCTGCGCCTCATCGGTGCCACCACGCTGGACGAATACCGCGAGAACATCGAGAAGGACCCTGCCTTGGAGCGCCGGTTCCAGCAGGTCTACGTCGGTGAACCCAGCGTCGAGGACACCATCGGTATTCTTCGTGGCTTGAAGGAGCGTTACGAGGCCCACCACAAGGTGGCCATCGCTGACTCCGCCCTTGTGGCTGCGGCGACTCTATCCAACCGCTACATCTCCGGCCGCCAGCTGCCGGACAAGGCCATCGACCTCGTGGACGAGGCAGCGTCCCGGCTCCGCATGGAGATCGACTCCGCGCCGGAGGAGATCGACCAGCTCCGCCGCGCCGTCGACCGTTTGACCATGGAAGAGCTGGCCCTGCAGGGCGAGACCGATCCAGCGTCGGTGGAACGCCTGGCTGCCCTGCGCGCGGATAAAGCCGACAAGAACGAGGAACTCAGTGCCTTGAACGCGCGCTGGGAGGCTGAGAAAGCCGGCCTCAACCGCGTCGGTGACCTCAAGGCCAAGATCGACGAACTGCGTTCGGTTGCGGACAAGGCCCAGCGCGAAGGTGACCTCGAATCGGCGTCGCGGATCCTCTATGGCGAGCTGCCCGCCCTGGAACGGGAACTGAGCGCCGCCGCTGAGGAGGAATCGGCACGGAGTGATTCGAAGCCCGAGCTCATGGTGGCTGAGGACGTGACTGCCGATGACATCGCCGAGGTCATCTCCGCGTGGACGGGTATCCCTGCCGGGCGAATGCTGCAAGGCGAATCCCAGAAACTCCTCCACATGGAGGAAGAGCTGGGCAAGCGCTTGATCGGGCAGTCAAAGGCTGTCCAGGCCGTGTCCGACGCTGTGCGTCGTGCCCGTGCCGGGATCAGCGACCCCAACCGCCCCACAGGTTCGTTCCTGTTCCTGGGTCCCACCGGCGTTGGCAAGACGGAACTGGCCAAGGCCTTGGCCGACTTCCTCTTTGACGACGAACGCGCCATGATCCGGATCGACATGTCCGAGTACAGCGAGAAGCACTCGGTAGCCCGCCTTGTGGGAGCCCCTCCGGGATACGTGGGCTATGAGGAGGGCGGCCAGCTGACTGAGGCTGTTCGCCGCAGGCCGTACTCCGTGGTGTTGCTGGACGAGGTTGAGAAGGCCCACCCGGAGGTCTTCGACATCCTCCTGCAGGTCCTCGACGACGGTCGGCTCACCGACGGCCAGGGTCGGACCGTGGACTTCCGCAACACCATCCTGGTGCTGACCTCAAACTCCGGAAGCCAGTTCCTGGTTGACCCGACCATGGATGCCAGAGCCAAGCGTGAGGCTGTGATGGCTGTGGTGCAGGCATCGTTCAAGCCCGAGTTCCTGAACCGCCTGGACGAGATCGTCCTCTTCGATCCGCTGTCCGTGGAGGAACTCGCTCGAATCGTGGAGCTGCACGTGGCCGAGCTGAGCAACCGCCTCCGGGATCGTCGCCTGAGCCTTGAGGTGACCGAGGGGGCGCGGGCGTGGTTGGCCATGTCCGGATTCGACCCCGCCTACGGCGCCCGGCCGCTGCGCAGGCTGGTTCAGCGTGAGATCGGTGATCGCCTGGCCAAGGAGATCCTTGCGGGCGAGATCAGCGATGGCGACACCGTGCTGGTGGACACCGCAGCTGACCTGGACGAGCTCACCATTGACGGCCTGGAAGCACTGGCAGGTCCCGACGGCGGTATACCGGTGGGTGCCGGGCTCACAGTCCGTAAGAAATAGCGAGGGTTGGTGGACTACTTCTGGAGGAGGTCTTCCTTGATGGAGTTTCCTGAGTCCACCACGATGAAGCAATCAACGCGGCGGTCGCCCCGATCCCAGCTTGTGGTGCTCGGGTAGACGTTCTGTTGAAGCAGTACGTAGTTGTCGGCTGCCGCGTTGAGATTCGCCACTGAGGCCTTGCACACCTCGCGTCCCTTGTCCCGCAGGGCATTGGTTCCCGGGAACGAATCGTCGCCCGGGTACACGTGCACTCCAATGAGTTGGGCCGAGTGTTCGGTATCGCAGGCGACGGCCCGTGCTTCGCTGGCATTGGGATCAAAGTCGGCGAAGCAGTCGCCCACTTGGAAGTCTTTGGAATTCGCATCCCGGGGGAGGGGTCCCGGGGTTGCCGTGGCGCTCGGAGTGGTGACAGTGGCCTCGGGACGGGCTCCCAGCAGGTTGAGCAGCACCCAGATCACAACACCAATAAGGACCAGCACGCCCACCACGATGCCGCCGATGACCAGGCGCTGGCGATTAACTGGATCGCCTTGGGCTTCCGGGGGCAGCTCCTGGCCCGGGAAGGGCGGCTGGCCCGGGTAGGGTGGCTGGCCCTCTTGCCCTGGATAAGCGCTGGGATAAGAGGGCGCCTGCGCTTCGGTGGGCGGTAGGGCGGGATCGGGCTGGGCCGCGGGGTCCGGCACAAAGTCAGGGTCGAGTTCGGGAGCAGGGTCCGGTTGGAGGCCCGAAGGCGGCGCCCACGGAGCTGCAGGCGGTTGCTCACCGGCCGCCAGCGGTGGCGATTCGGGCGCGGGTGGAGTCTTATCATCGTCCTTGTCGCGTGGTGAACCATCGCGTGGCGGAGTGTTGTCCTGGCTCATTTCCGGGGTGTGCCTTCCTGCTGTGACGCCGCATTGAGGCAGACTCTACCCAATTTTCGGGTCCCTGGGAGGTGTTCGGGCTTGGATTTGGCAGGAGTCGGCCTGGACGCGGGGCTGAGGTGGCGCGCAGGCACCCCTGAAAGCATGTAATCTAGACATACGACAAATTGACCAAACATTCCGGGGCCTCACCGATAGCCAAGGTGACCACCTCCGGTCCAAGTACAAAAGGGGGTCACGCCATGGGGCGCGGCCGTCAAAAGGCAAAAGCTACCAAGCAGGCTCGGGACATTAAGTACTACTCCCCGAACACTGACTATTCGGCACTTGAGCGGGAGCTCACGGGTCCGTCCAGTCGTGTAAAGAGCCACTTCCCCGAAGATCCCCCGGAGCCGGACTATTCGGCTTATGAGGACAAGTACGCGGAAGACGATGACGACGAGGTTGACACCCGCCGAATCGGATAGCTGTCGCAACCAACAGGTGCCGTAGGCACTGAGTTGCGGACCGCCATCGTACTTCAAGGTCATCGCGCATTTCCGGATGCCGTATATCTTTGAAAAAGGGACCTCAGGGCACGTCATTCATTGGCGTACCCTGAGGGCCCTTTTTTGCGTAGGCTGGAGTTTCGAGCGCATCGAAAGGAACACCATGCCGGAGGCCGACAGCTACAAGCAAGGGACACCATGTTGGGTGGACCTTTCCTCCACCGACATTGACGTTTCCAGGAAGTTCTACAGCGACCTCTTCGGATGGGAGCTGGACGCCATGGACGCCGGGAACGGCATGACCTATTACATGGCCAAGCTCAAGGGCCGATACGTCGCCGGCATGATGCAACAGCTGCCAGATGCTCCAGAAGGAATGCCTTCGTATTGGGCAAACTACCTTGCAGTTGATTCGGCTGACGAGGCCGCCCGGCGTGTGGAGGCCGCGGGCGGTGCCCTTGTGTTCCCTCCTGACTCCGTCCCCAACGGCTCAGGGCGTATGTTCTTCGCCACAGATCCCACCGGAGCCCAGATCGGGTTCTGGGAGGCCGGCAACCACCCCGGATCGGGCCTGATCAACGAGCCCGGCACCATGGTTTGGAATGAACTCCAGACCAATGACGTCCCCAAGGCAGTGGCTTTCTATGAGGCCGTCACTGGCTGCACCAGCAACACGGCGCCTGCGGGGGACCTGCAGGAATACACGAATCTGCTGGTGGACGGGAGGGCTGTGGCGGGCGCGCTGAAGCTTCCCATCGAGGGGTTGTCGCCGTTCTGGATGACATATTTCAACGTGGTGGACATCGATGCCACGGTTGCGCAGGCAGTTGAGTTGGGCAGCCATGTCATTGCACCGGCTTTTGACGTTCCGGGGGTGGGGCGCATGGCAGTCCTCATGGACCCGGCGGGTGCAGCCTTTAGCATCATGTCTGGCCTCGCAGCATGACGTCACGGAAGCGGTACGCCAGCGGTGAGCCGTGCTGGGCGGACCTGCAGACAAGGGATGTTGCTGCGGCCAAGGATTTCTATCAGCACGTGTTCGGCTGGAGCTACCAGGACCTGCCCACGCCGGATGGCCGAAGCTACGCGCAGGCCTTCGTGAAGGATCAGCTGGTGGCCGTGATCGCCCCGCAGAATCCCATGCAGGAAGCTGCCGGAACGAACGGCCAGTGGAACGTGTACATCGCGGCTACGGATACTGAAGAGATTGCTGACGACGCGGTCCATGCTGGAGGGAAGCTCCAGTTCGGCCCCGAGGCTGTCGCGGACACTGGGGTCCTGGCGTTCATCGAACCACCTGGCGGCGGAACCACTGGAATCTGGCAGGCTGGAACGCATAGAGGGAGCCACTTGTTCAACGAGCCCGGTGCGTTGGCGTGGGCTGAACTGTTGACGCCTGAGCCACAGGCCGCCGTCGGCTTTTTCCAAGAGCTCTTCGCGCACGAGGTCACCGAATATCCCCAGGACGACGGCGGCAGCTACAGCACGCTGATGGTCAACGGTGACGAGGTGGCCGGCGTTGTGCCTGCCGGCGAAGGGGAAGAGCCCGGCTGGCAGATCTACTTTGCTGTCGCGGACCTGCGCAAGGCGGTGGAAGCCGCGGCAGCCGCCGGGGGAGAGGTCCTGGTGGAAGCGGAAGACCATCCCGAGACGGGCTCCCTCGCTACCATCCAGGACCCACAAGGCGGAGTCCTGAGCCTGATCCAGGTCTAGGAAGAGCAAAAGAGGGGCGGGGGGGGTTGGGCAGGGCGGGCGCGCGAGGTTAAAGGGGGATAAACGCCTATGGGGTTGGGGGGTCCCAACCGGCCCCCCCCCCCGCGCCCCCCCCCCCCCCCCCCCCCCCCCCCCGGGGGGGGCCCCCCCGCCTTCGCCTCTACACAACCCACACCCCCGGGGGGGGGCCTGTGCCCCGGCCCCCCCCCCTCTCTTTAAGAGGCGATAAACCGCTTAGGCGTAGGCGTTCACCAAACGGACAGCCCCGCCGTCGACGCCCTTGGCGCCCTGGACGTAGTCCGGCCCGGTCTTGTCGATCGAGTCGCTGTCAGCCGACACGGTACCCATGACCCAGGACGGAAGTCCGCGGTCGTTGAGGCGGGCAACAGCGGCGTCGGCTGCTTCCGCGGAAACGATGGCCACCATGCCCACGCCGAGGTTCAGCGTGCGCTCCAGGTCGGCCAGCGGAACGTTGCCGAGCTCGGAGACCAGCTTGAAGATCGCGGGCAGTTCCCAGGTATTGCGGTCAACCGTGGCCACGAGGCCCTGCGGAAGGACACGTGCCAGGTTGGCGGCCAGGCCACCACCGGTGACGTGGCTGAAGCCATGAACCGCTGCGCCGCCGGTGACGGGGAAGGCGCGGGCGAGGTCCAGGCAGTCGGCTGCGTAAACGCGGGTGGGCTCCAGGAGCTCTTCGCCCAGCGTGCGGCCGAGCTCGGAAACCTGGCGGTCCAGTGCCCAGCCGGCGTGGTTGATGACGCGGCGGACCAAGGAGTAACCGTTGGAGTGCAGGCCGGAGGAAGCCATGCCGATGACGACATCGCCGGCACGGACGCGGTCCGGGCCGAGCAGGGCGTCGGCCTCGACGATGCCTGTGGCGGCACCTGCGACGTCGTACTCGTGCTCACCCAGAAGGCCCGGGTGCTCAGCAGTTTCGCCACCCACAAGGGCAGTACCGGCAACGGAGCAGGCAGCAGCGATACCGCGGACGATGTCTGCGATGCGCTCCGGCACGACCTTGCCGCAAGCGATGTAGTCGGTCATGTAGAGCGGCTCAGCACCCACCACAACGATGTCGTCCACCACCATGCCCACCAGGTCGAAACCGATGGTGTCGTGGATGTCCATGGCCTGCGCGATGGCAACCTTGGTGCCCACGCCATCAGTGGAGGTGGCGAGCAGCGGCTTCTTGTAGGTCAGGAGCTTCGAGACGTCGTACAGGCCAGCGAAACCGCCGACGCCGCCAATCACCGAAGAGTTGTGCGTCGCCTTGATGGCGCCCTTCATGAGTTCGACTGCGCGGTCGCCCGCTTCAACGTCGACGCCGGCAGAAGCGTAGGTGATACCGGAGTTGTTCTCAGCGGCGGGGGTAGCGGAGCTCATACAGACTCTTTCTTGTCGGCGTCGGTCAAACGATCAGCGTCGGTAAGCAGGTTTTCGAATTCGGCGTCGGGTCCGGGATCGCAACCCGTGGCGCCCGGCTTCTCGGCGGGGTCCTCGGAATCGTCCACTGAGTCGGACTCTGCGGCCGGTTCCAGGCCGCCAAGGTCGGTGCGCTCCAGCAGGTTCTTGCCCAGCTTGTCCGCGTGCGGGAGCTCGATGGGGTACTTGCCGGTGAAGCAGGCCGTGCAGAGACGTTCGCGCGGCTGCTGGGTAGCGCCGATCATGCCGTCTTCGGAGATGTAGGCCAGCGAGTCAGCACCGATTGCCTGGGAGATCTCCTCGATGGTGGCGCCGTTGGCGATGAGCTCTGCCCGGGAGGCGAAGTCGATGCCGTAGAAGCAGGGCCACTGAACCGGGGGAGAGGAGATCTTCACGTGCACCGCAGCGGCACCGGCTTCGCGGAGCATTCGCACGATGGCGCGCTGCGTGTTGCCACGGACGATCGAGTCATCCACCACAACGATGCGCTTGCCGCGGATGACGGATTCCAAGGCGTTGAGCTTGAGCCGGATACCCAGCTGGCGCAGGGTCTGCGACGGCTGGATGAAGGTACGGCCCACGTAGGCGTTCTTGACGAAGCCGTGTGCGAACGGGATACCCGACTGTTCGGCGTAACCAACAGCCGCTGGGGTACCGGACTCGGGAACGGGAATGACCAGGTCTGCCTCATGCGTGTTTTCGCGGGCCAACTGGCGGCCCATCTCAACGCGGGCCTCGTACACGGAGCGGCCGGCAATGGCAGCGTCCGGGCGGGCGAGGTAAACGTATTCGAAGACACAGCCAGCCGGTGTTGCCTCGGCGAAGCGCTGCGAACGGACGCCGTCCTCGTCGATGGCGATGAACTCGCCGGGCTCGATTTCGCGGATGAAGCTCGCACCAACGGTGGCCAGGCCGGCTTGCTCGGACGCTACAACCCAACCGCGGTCCAGGCGGCCAAGGCACAACGGACGGATGCCGTAGGTGTCGCGGGCTGCGTAGAGGGTTCCCTCATCCATGAAGACGAAGCAGAAGCCACCCTTGATCTTGGGCAGCAGCTCCAGTGCGGTCTGCTCCAGGGTCTTGCCCTCTTCGCCCTCAAGGAGTGCGGTCACCAATGCGGTGTCAGAGGTGTTGCCCTGCTTCATTTCACCGGTCAGCTGGCCATCGTTGCGCTCAAGGATCATTTCCCGGAGCTCAGCGGTGTTGGTCAGGTTGCCGTTGTGGGCCAAGGCAACCGTGCCGGTTGCTGTCGCACCCAGGGTTGGCTGCGCGTTGGCCCAGTGGCTTGCACCGGTGGTGGAATACCGGCAGTGGCCAACGGCCAGGTGCCCGGTAAGGGTATTCAGGGTTGTCTCATCGAAGACTTGGGACACAAGGCCCATGTCCTTATAGACATTGATGCGCTTGCCGTCACTGGTAGCAATACCAGCCGATTCTTGTCCGCGGTGCTGCAGCGCATACAGCCCGTAATAGGTGAGTTTTGCTACTTCTTCACCGGGAGCCCAAACCCCGAAGACGCCACAAGCGTCCTGGGGGCCTTTTTCGCCGGGGAGAAGATCATGAGAAAGTTTTCCGTCGCCACGTGCCACTGGTCGATTGTCTCATGTTGTGGCCGTGGTAAGTTCCCTCGCGGCCTATGTGACCCCGGTATTGGGCGTGTTCCTGCAAAAATGCGGCGTGTATCACACTGGCCCCCCTCAAAAGAGGTGGGCCGGGCGCCCGGCTTAGCGGACGTCGTCGTGCTCTGGCCCCTCGTCCGGAACCGAATCCGGCACGGCTTCCACCACGGCCCGCTGCGAGCGTTTGATGCTGATGCGGTCGAGGACCAGGGCGAGGATCGAGAAGAGGATCACGCCGCCGCCGGCGCAGACGATCAGGAA
The DNA here is from genome assembly GCF_021109375.1 of Arthrobacter sp. AK01. Classification (NCBI taxonomy): domain Bacteria; kingdom Bacillati; phylum Actinomycetota; class Actinomycetes; order Micrococcales; family Micrococcaceae; genus Arthrobacter; species Arthrobacter sp. AK01. The sequence continues at coordinate 19,119 of NZ_JAJOHP010000002.1, read as the reverse complement.
GAAACCGAAGACTGTGCCGGCGTCGAAGGCGGGGTCGGCCTGGCGGCCGTACGCAATGATCGCGGCCACGATTGCGCCCACCACCGCGCCCAGAATCATGAAGGGTACGAACTTGGGTGCCCTGCGAACCGTGATTTCGCGGCGGGCGGAGTTGGGGGTGGTGTCCTCTGAAGCCATGCGTTAAAGCCTACCGTTCCCCGCCCAAGTGACAGTTAATGCCAATGTCCTTCAAGAACATTGGCATTAACTGTCAGGTCGGCGTTGAGTTAGCTGCCGCGGTACGTCGAGAACGCGAACGGGCTGAGCAGCAGCGGCACGTGGTAGTGCTCCCCGGCATCGGAAACTGTGAAGTTCAGGTCCACTTCCGGGAAGAAGGTCTCTGTGCCGAGGCCCTCGTAGTAGGCGCCGGTGGCGAAATTGAGGCGGTAGGCGCCGCCGGGAATCCGCTCCGGACCGAGGGTCTTGATGCGACCGTCGGCATCGGTTTCGCCCTTCGCCACAAGGGTCCAGTCGTCACCTTCACGGACGTAGAGTACGACGGCGACACCCGCCGCCGGGCGGCCGGACCCTGTGTCCAGGATGTGTGTGGTTACTTGTGAAACGCTCATGCGTTGACTCCTTCGCTGATCAATCCGGAGAGGCGCAACAGTGCGATCTCCCGCAATTGGCCAGCCACGATCGTGTCTTCTTCTTCGGGTGTGTGGGTGATGCGTTCCTGGAGGGCGCTGAGCATTTCCTGCGCGCTGCGGCCTGCGGCGCGGATCAGGAATACCCTGCCGAACTTCTCCTCGTAGGCCAGGTTTCCCTCAGCCAGGGCGGCCGTGGTCTGGTTGTCTCGCGGGTCCACTCCAGCCTGTTCCGACCGCGACATCGCGGCCTCGGTGGTTTGGGCCTTGGGGCGTTCGCCGATCCGGGGATGGTGCGCCATGGCAGACTCCACCTCCGCGGGGGTGAACGGATCGGCGGCGCGCTGGGCCTGGCCCAGCAGTTCGTCGACGTTGGTGAAGGGCCGCGCGTCTACGACGGCCTCTACCCAGCGGCTGATATCCAGGCAGGGGGTCAGGATCCTGATGGCCTCGTCCCGGTCAACACTGTTGAATTCTGCAAGCTCCATGCTTGTGACATCCTCGTGCAAATGCTGGCATCCATGGTGTGGGCTATGCGGAACTCCTGCTCTTGCAAGAGGAAGCCTTTGCTTCAAAGCTTCCGCATCATGGAACTGTTATTTCAGCATACGTAATTCAGTTAAGCCGAGTTATTGCCCCGGTGTCAAGAGACTACCGCGCTCCGACGCCGCGTTCGCGTGGTGAGGTACAGGCGGTGCGCGGTGATGACCAGCGCCAACCAGGCGACGCCGATGGCCCACGCCGCCAACACGTCAGTCAGCCAATGGTGGCCGAGGTAGACGCGGCTCAGGCCCATGGTGAAAGCGAAGACCCCTGCCACCAGCACGGTAATGATCCGTGCCCGCATGCTCTTAAGTCGCAGGATGATCAGGTAGGCCACGATGCCGGCGATAACTATGGAGTTCAGGGAATGGCCGCTGGGAAACGACGCGGAATGCTCGTAGGGAGGAATGGCGTCCGCAAGGTCCGGACGTGAACGGCCGAAGATCGGCTTACCCAGGATGGTGATGAGCAGTGAACCCAGCCCGGCGGCAAGCATCAGGATGACAGGTGTCCATGACCGCCGTTTGGCGGCAAGGAAAATCATGATGCCGACGGCAATGATGGGCATGCCCACGGTGCCGCCAATATTCGTGTAGGCGGTGACCGCAACATCCAATGCCGGGGAGCGGACGCTTTTCGCAGCGGCCAGGACGGGATCGTCCAAGCCCGCTACGCCGTCGGCTTCCGTCACGGACTCGTAGACTTCGCCGAAGACCAAAGCCAGGGAGAGTGCTGCGGCAAGCCCGACGACGAGGGTGATGATCAGCGCTGCGTATGGGCCAAGGAGTTTGGTCACCCATTCCGCGCCCCGCGCCATTGTTCGGCCAACCGGTGATTTCCAGTGGGTCAGATCCTGCCCGGCAACGAATCTGTCCTGGCTTACTTCGCCACGGACGCCTTGCTCCGGCGCCTCTTTTCCTTCAGTCGTCACTCTTGTCCCCTATCCGTGGCGGCCTCCGCGTTGGTGAGTAACCTTAGCAGTTTGGGCTTGGGTGATCCTGAAGAGGCGCTGTTCCTTCAGGGGAGGGGCTGGCCCACTTTGACCAGCAGGGTGTCCTCCGGGTCGAGTTCCTTGCCATCAGTGGCGAAGGGTTGAAGCTGTGCAAGCGGCTGTCCCGTTGCCTTGGTGACCAGGATGGAGTGCTTTTCGTCGGTGGCGAAGGCGTTGCGCTCGCCCCACTGCCGGAGGCTGAGGATCAGGGTGAAGAGGTCGCGTCCGGCGCCCGTGAGTTCGTACTCGCTGCGGGTGCCGCGGTCGTTGGGAATCCGGGTCAGGACACCCCTTTCCACCAGTAGTCGCAGCCGGTCCGACAGGATGTTCTTGGCTACGCCCAGGGACTTCTCAAATTCCGAGAAGCGACGTTTTCCGTCCAACGAATCCCTGATGATCAGCAGCGTCCATTTGTCTCCGACAAGATCGGCCGCCCTCGCGACGGGGCATTCGGGATCTGTCCAATCCACCTCGGTTGGTTGCAACATGAAACCATTCTGCCATAGGCTGATTCGGTTGCATATTGAAACCAAACAGAGGAAACCGTGCCATGGGCATTACCGAGCTGACAAGATCCGGACAGGGAGTACGCCGACGCCTCCTGCTGTTGCTCGCCGTCGTGGCGGGTTTCATGGTCTCGAACCTCTATTACGGGCAGCCACTCCTCGACCGGATCGGGGCTGACTTGGGAATCCCTGTGGCGGGCGTCGGTTCGGTGGTGGCATCAGCGCAGGCCGGGTATCTCCTGGGGCTGGTTCTTTTGGTGCCATTGGGAGACGTGGTTGACCGTCGCGCACTGATCGCCCTCCAAGTTGGTGCTACGGCCGTGGGAGCGTCCGTCGTGAGCTTCGCGTCATCGCAGGCGGCTCTGCTCATGGGCTTCGTGCTCCTGGGTGTGGCCTCGTCCGTCGTGCAGACCATCGTGGCGTACACCGCCGCATCCAGTACCCTGGCGGAACGGGGCCGAAGCATCGGTACCGTCACGGCCGGCGTCGTGAGCGGCATCATCCTTGCGCGGACCGTGGCCGGTGGGATGACGGAGCTGTGGGGGTGGCGCTCTGTTTATGTACTCGCAGCGGCGGCCGGTGCCGTCCTCGCCGTCGCAGTTTTTCGGGCCCTGCCGTCAGACCGCCAGGTCCGGGGGGAGGTTCGTTACTGGCGGGCCGTTGGATCTGTGGTGGTCCTGACCCGGAGCAATCCCGTGTTCCGCACGCGGGCGCTCATCACCATGCTGCTTTTCGCGTCATTCGGTGTGCTGTGGAGCGGTATATCTCTGGTGCTGAGTGGGCCGGCTTGGAACCTTCCGCCAAGCCTGATTGGCCTCTTCGGGCTGGCTGGCCTGGTGGGGATATTGGCCGCGTCCAAGGCGGGAGCGGCGGCAGACAGGGGATGGGGCGAACGGGTCACAGGCCTCAGCCTTGCCTTGCTGCTGGGCTCGTGGTTCGCGTTGTCCTTGGGGGATTGGTCATTGCTCTGGCTCATCGCAGGCATCATCATGCTGGACGCAGCTGTACAGGCTGTCCACGTCAGCAGCCAAACACTGATCGTGGCGGGAGCCGAGGAGTCGGCCAGCAGCATCATTGGCAGCTACATGGTGTTCTATTCCGTGGGAAGTGCTGCAGGTGCCGCTACGGTCGCGCCTGTGTACGACGTATGGGGCCGGACCGGGGCCAGTGCTCTGGGGGCATTTTTCGCGTTGCTGGCCTTTGCGGTTTGGGGTGCGGACCAGCTCCGACGCCCCAAGAAGCTTGCTGGAGCACGCTTGGCTCGCACCGCACAGCATGCTGGGGCAGAATGACCTCAACCAGCTAAGGAGTTCGCACATGCCAGAGATTCTGACGTCCAGGTTCCTGTTCGGTCCCGGCCCCAGCAATTGCTACCCCGAGGCCATGGCCGCCCTCGCCTACCCCGTGCTGGGGCATCTTGATCCTGTGTTCATCGAACGCCTTGATCACACGTGCGAAGGACTCCGGACCGTCTGGGGAACCTCCAACGCGCGAACACTCCCGCTGAGTGCCACCGGTTCCGGCGGGATGGAAGCGGCTTTCGTGAACACCGTGTCCGACGGCGACGTGGCAGTCATTGCTGTCAACGGACTCTTTGGAGCCCGGATGTGTGAGGTGGCCAGGAGGTGCGGGGCGACTGTCGTTCGCGTCGACCACGAGTGGGGCCAGCCCGTCGACGCCGATCGGGTTCTGTCCGCCCACCCCCATCCCAAGGTCATCGCGGCGGTCCACGCTGAGACCTCCGTAGGTGTCATCTCCGACATCGCTGCCCTCGGCGCCGGCAAGGGCGATGCCCTCCTTATCACCGATGCCGTCACATCCATCGGTGGACTCGAGCTGTTGGCGGACGACTGGGGGATCGACGTCGGGTATGCCGGAACGCAGAAGTGCCTGGGTGTCCCGCCGGGACTCTCGCCGTTCACGGTGTCCGACCGGGCGTTCGAGCGCCGCGTGAAGGATCCCCGGTCCTGGTACCTCGATATCGGCCTGCTCGGCGGGTACGTTGGCGCGGCCAGCGGCGCCCGGACCTACCACCACACCGCGCCCGTCACCATGATCGCCGGCCTCGAAGCAGCCCTCGACCGTATTCTCGCCGAGGGCCTGGACGTTGTGCAGGCCCGGCACCGGGCAGCGGGCACGGCCTTGCAAGATGGCCTGCAGGAGATGGGGCTGGAACTCTTCGCTGCCGAAGGCGCCCGGTTGCCGAGCCTCACCACGGTGAGAGTGCCCGACGGCGTCAACTCGGCCGCCGTCCGGGCTTACCTTCTGGAGAACTTCAGTATGGAGATTGGCTCGGGCGTAGGGGAGTTCGCGGACACCGTGTGGCGTATCGGCATGATGGGCCCGAACGCCAACAGTGCCTCGGTCACCCTGGTGCTGGGCGCGCTCAAGGAGGCCATCGCGAAGGCCTAACCCCTGGACGCCCTCTCACCTAACGTCGGGTTTTTGGTGTCGCTCTCTCACCTAACGTCGGGTTTTTGGTGACGCTCTCTCAGCGTTCCGCGCCGACCGTCAATCGGTGACGTGACCGGCGTCGTACGTCAACGTCGCGGAGGCGGCGGTACTGCCGTCCGCGGGCTGGATCGAAGTGATGGTCAGCAAACCCGCGCCAGGCAGCGTGACCGACTGGCCTTCGCGGAAGGCCTGCTTCCGCTGCTGCTCTGAGGTCCGGATCCAGAACTGGATTGCGGGGGCGCCGTCGGCGATGCCGATTTTGACCACGCCCACTTTGACGCCATCGAAGGTGGGCTGCATCCCTTGCTTCACTGTTACGAGCTGTTCCACGGCCATCCTTACTTCACGTCCACGGAGTACACGGAGTCGAAGTTTTCCTTGTACTCATCTTCGGTCAGTTCCAGCGTGCCGGACTTGTGGTCGTCGTCGTCTTCCAAGTAGCCGCCCGACGGTCCCCACGGGTTGGCCAGCACCACAACGCGCTCGCCGTCGTCGTTGGTTTTCACGTCCACCACCACGTACGCATGGTTGGGGACAACGTCAGTGCGGTTGACTTCGTCAGACTCCCACACCCAGTCGAAGTCGTCGTCCTTGACGTCTTCGGTGCCCACGGAAATGGCTTGGCCGTCGGAGAGTTTGTCCTCGATGTCATCAAAGTTCAGCTCGCCGTCCTTATCGGCAGACTGGCCGGTCATCAGTTCCATGGCCTCGTTGCTGAACCCGCCGTCGATGTCGTCATAGGACCCACCGCGGTACTCAGCTGCCGCGCGCTCGTAGATGGACAGCCAGTTGGGTTCGCCGTCGGCGCCGCGGACGCCGCCTTCAGTGGACTTGGCCTCCACTGTGACTTCCACGGGTTCGCCGTCTTCGTAGAGCGTGACCACCCAATGCGTCGGTGGGTCGCCGACGGGACGCATGTGCTCCTCAAGGAATTCGTCGAGCTTGCCTTCGCGCTCCAGCACCTGGGCCACCGAGCCGATTCCGGCCAGCAGCCAGCAGTCGCCGATCTGTCCTTGGTTGATGTCGCTGGGGTCGCCAGCGTTGGGATCGTCGCGAACATCGCCGGGAACATCGACGTCGGGAGCGTCCGGGTCCAGGGGGCCAGGGTCGCCGGGCGGGTTCGAATCTCCTCGTCCCGAATGATCGGAGCCCGAGGACCCCGACGCTCCCGAACTGGACTTGTCCTGCTCGTCAGCGTTGCGAGTCAGTTCCTTGGCCTGATTCTGCAGCTCGCTGGAGATCTTCTTCAGCATCGGCCGGTGTTCGGAGTCCCAAGAGGCCCGGAACATCGCGGCGTCCCGGCCATCCCACCGCGCATTGCTGATGAGGTGACCCAGCTCCGTAGACAGCGACGTCATTCGCTCCGAGTGCCGGGACATCGTCTTGGCGAGTGCACGCAACTGTTCAATGTCAGCACCGTAAAATCCCGGCATTACTTGGCCTCCTGAGATAGCTCGTCGGTGTCGCAGCTCTCGGACTGCACTGGGACTGTCATCCGCAGGTACGCCGGGCTCTTTGATTCGATGGTGACCGTGGCGCCTACGCCATCAGTACTGCGCGTGACCACCCAGCCGCCCGGGACTGAGTCCGTGCCGTCGAAGGCAGGGAATCCGTGCTGCTTGAGGACGGGGTCGGCAGCGGCGAAGACCTCTTCAAAGTTCTTGGACGGCTCAACGATGTCCGCGCTGCTTTTCATGGTTTGTGGATGGAAGACGCACTTACCATCTTTGCTTTGGGTCACCGAGGCAGGATCGTCCGCAGCCCAAGTGATGTCGGGCATTTGTTTTTCCAAGGCTGCAATCAGCTCGGCACGCAGGGAGTCGTACTTGGCGGTGCTCTCGGCCAGTGGAGCCGGGCTGGCGGTGACTGCTGGCGCGCTGCTGGGTTCGCGGGTGGGTCCGTCGGGGGTACTGCTGCATCCTGCAGCAAGAGTCACCACCGTCAGGGCAGCAGCCAGCGCCCAAAGTTTACGGTGCATGCGGCGGTTCATGTCGTCCCCAGGTTCAGTTAATGTTCGACGGCGGATCTCACCGAATGCTTTCACGGTTGCGTTGGGTCTGGCGATGGGCAGAACAACCCGTGAAGGTGAGAGCGGATCGGTCGGATGGGCGTCAGGGATGAGAGCGGATCGGTCGGATGGGCGTCAGGGGTGAGAGCGGATCGGTCGGATGGGCGTCAGGGGTGAGAGGGGATCAGGTGTCGCGGGTGAGGATCCAGGTGTTGGTGCCGTCCTGGCGTTCGAACGTCACCGTGGTCACCAGGGCCTCGATGAGTGCCAACCCGCGGCCGGATTCGGCGTCGGAGTCGGGCATCGAAGCCTGCATGTCACCGGCGAACGGCTCGCGGGCGTTGTACGCGCTGACCTGTGCCACCAACCGGGTGGGGCGGACGCTGATGTCCACGTCGATCTCCACGGGCTTCTCTGCCACTGGGAGGGCATGCTGGACGATGTTCGCCGCTGCCTCGATCACCGCGGTTGCGAACGTCATCCGGTCCATGTCCGGCACAAAGGCAGCGTCGTCCCACAGGGCGTCCAGCTCATTGTGGATGGCCTCGATCGCTTCCTCATTCGATGGCCCGTGGAAACCGCGGCGTGCAATCACCTCAGTCATCTCCGAACGCCTCCTCGGCCGACGGGTACGCCGTGAGCACCCGATCCATGTTGGTCAGTTCCAGCACCATCTTGACCTGTGGCTGAACACCTGAGATGCGGAGGTCGCCGCCTGCCTGCCGGGTTGCTTTGAGGCAACCGATGAGCGCCCCGAGACCTGAGGAGTCCATGAAGTCGGTTTCGGCCAGGTTGACCACAACCCGGCTGGACCCGCCGGCCACAACTTCGTTCACTACTTCGCGGAGCTTGGGTGCCGCCACCATGTTCAAGCGTCCTACGCTCTTCACTTCCGCGTAGGAGTCCTTCACCTCATAGCTAAACTGCATCTGCATTCCTCTCTTCGGGGCGCTCCGGCCCAACATCCTCAGGGCCAGCACCTTCAGGTACGAATCCCTTGTACAAAACTGCCTTGACCAGCACGCTCAGGACCACCAGGTCGAAGGCCACCCAGGCGACGTTCACCAGCGTGCCGAGAGGCTCCGAAAGACCAGTCAAAAGCCGGGCGATCCCCACAACCAGCGCAATAGCCAACAACACTGCCACGATGATCTGCGGCCGGATCAGGCTCCAGCTCGGGCCTCCGCTCTGCCTGGCCTTGGGGGTGACGGCGAACCCGAGGGGACGTCCGAACCAAACGTTCCGCGCCGCCGTCGTACATGCCTTGATCCAGGTGGGGAACAGCGCAAGGCTGTACTGCTGTCCGCGCCAGGTGGGGATGCCGTGGCCGGCCACCACAAACAGCAGTTGGTTCACCACCATGAACGGGATGAAGCGGATGAAGAAGTCCCAACTGAGGCTGCTCACCGGCAGGATTCCGAGCGTTAGGTAAATGATGGGAGCCGCGAAGTACACCACGGCCGCGAAGCCGCTCAGGTAGCTCCACATGGTGGAGAAGTACATGAGCCGCTGGCCCCAGGAGAGCCGAGGCTGGACCAGTGGGTTTTCGCGAAGGAGGACCTGCATGGTGCCTTGGGCCCAGCGGAGGCGCTGGGTGAGCATGGTTTTGAGGTCTTCGGGTGCCAAGCCGTTGGCGAGGATTTCGTGGTGGTAGACGCTCTTCCAGCCGAGGGAGTGGATACGCATGGCCGTGGCCATGTCTTCGGTGACCGAGATGGTGGCCAGGGGCATGATCGGTTGGGCTTCGTCGGTGCGTTCCACGGAGATGGCGTCCAGGACAGCGTGGACCGACTCGAGCGCACCCAGGGGGGACCAATCGCGTCCGGACATACGGTCGACGGCGTCACTCGCCACAGTGGTCACGCCGGACTCACCGACGTGGGCGAGTTCCATGGCGGCGATCTCTTCGAGGTCGGCCTGCAGCGCGGAGAAATCGGCGGCCACCAGGGTGCGCACGGCTTCGTCCACTTTGCGGCGCACCCGGTAGGTGATCTCACTGAGGGATGCGCCGGCATCCAGTTCGGTCTGGGCGGTTTCCGTGGCCGCTTCAACCTGGTTCAGCATCTGCTCCACCAGCGGGTTGCGGGCCTCTTCCGAGCGCCGTGCCTTCTTGATGGCCGAGCGGGACGCAGCCAGGGCGCGGCGGACGCTCTTCTCGGTGGCTTTGACGTAGCCCACCAGGCCCAACTGCATGAGGGCTTCCCGGCGCAGGATCGCGTTGGAGCCGCAGAAGAACGCTGCGTTCCAGCCGTCCTTCCCTTGCTGGATGGGACCGTAGAACAGGGGTGCCTGGCTGCCCAGGGGATCGTCGGCTGGGACGTTGATGAAGTACTGCGGGGTCTGGACCAGCGCCACACGGTCGTCGTTGAAGTAGCCCAGTGTCTTGTCCAGGATGTCCGGCTCGGGGATCTGGTCGGCGTCGAGAATCAACAGGTACTCGCCCGAGGTGACCATCAGGGCGTTGTTCAGGTTGCCTGCTTTGGCGTGCCGCGGCATGTCGGGCGTCCAATCCGCGCCGCGGGTGACGTAACCGATCCCGTTCGACTCGGCGAGTTGGCGCATCTCGGGCCGATCGCCGTCGTCGAGTATCCAGGTGCTGTGCGGCCAGCGGATGTCCTTGGCCGCCAGGGCCGTGGTCATGACCAGGTCCAAGGGCTCGTTATAGGTGGTGATGAAGACGTCCACAGTGGCCGTCTCCGGGGGCGCGGGCGGCGGCCTCCGGATTTTGAGGTTCCACACCGTCAGCCCGAACAGCATCACGTCGATGAGGCTGTACGTTTCAGCGATCACCAACGGAACCGCGATCCACCACGCATCCCAGTTCAGGGACGCCATCCAACGCCACGCCACATAGTTGACGCCCAGAATGACTGTCAGGAGAACCAGCAGCCGGGTCCAGAAACGTGTCACAATCCCCCTCTTGTGTAATTAGCGCCCGATGTCCGGTTTGCGGTGAACCACGACGGCGGTCACGTCGTCTTCCGCTGTTGCAGCAGGTGCCAACTCAAGAAGGGCGGCGCACACTCCGTCCGACGTGCCCTCGCTCCGCGCGGCCTTTTCCACGTTCCGGATGAAATCCTCCAGTGAAGCATGGGCGTCCAGTACGCCGTCGCTGACAATGACCAGCGAGTCGCCGGGCTCCAGCTGAAGCTCGGCGGCGGCCCAGTGCTGTCCGTCGAGGATGCCCACGGGAGGTCCGGCGGACACAAGCCTCTGCGCCGCCCCCTCGGCCGGGATGTGCAGCGCGAGGCCGTGACCGGCGTCGATATAGCTGAGCTTTCCAGACGGAGCGTCCAGCCGCGCGTGGAACATGGTTGCGAATGAGCCGGACTGGTCCAGGTCCGACGCGATAGTGGCGCTGGCTGAGGCGAAGGCGGCATCGATGGCCGGGGTGTCCGCCACCGACCGCATTACCGCGCGGACGGTGGCCGCGATCAGGGCCGCGCCCATGCCTTTGCCCATGGCGTCCGCGAACGTCAGGTGCATGCCGTCGCGGGTCTGGTACCAGTCGTAGAAGTCCCCGCCAACGCTGCGGGTCGGGCGGAAGGCGCCGGCGACGTCGTATCCCTCGAGGCGGACTGTTTCGCGCGGGAGCAGGCTTTGCTGCACCACTGCTGCACGGGCGAGCTCGTCCGTTTGGCCAGTGTCTTCGGCTGCTGCGGCCGGCGTGCGGGCCCGGCGGAACAGTGCGCGGATGCGGGCTTGGAGTTCCTTGGGGCTGAAGGGCTTGTTGATGTAGTCGTCGGCGCCGATGTCCAGGCCGTTGAGTCGGTCGATCTCGTCGGCCCGCGCCGTCAGCATGAGGATGTAGGCGTCCGAAAATTCGCGAAGTCGCTTGCAAACTTCCATGCCGTCGATGTCTGGGAGGTTCACATCGAGGGTCACAAGTTCTGCGTTCGTACTGCGGACTGCTTCGACGCCGGACAGGCCGTCAGGTGCTTCGGTCACCACAAAGTCGAGCTGCTCGAGGACGAGGACGAGGAGTCCGCGGATGTCGGCGTCATCTTCGACGACGACAGCGTGGCGTACGGGGGTGGAAGAGACCATGGCTCCATTAACTACTGCTGCTGAGGATTTGTCACGTTTAGTCAAGGCATATGAAACGCCCGCTCACAAGAGTGAGCGGGCGTTACAAGAATTGTGCAGTTAGGTGAGAGAGCGATCCGCTCAAACACGCTGGAGGTGAGAGTGGGTTAGACGCCCAGCTCCTCCTTGAGCGCCTGGACGTGGCCCTGCGCAGCAACCTGGTACTGGGTGAGCTTCACGGTGCCTTCGCCGTCGAGGACCACCGTGGAGCGGACCAGGCCTTCGACGATTTCGCCGTCAACCAGCTTCTCGCCCCAAGCGCCATAGGAGAGGGCCACAGCGTGGTCTTCGTCGGAGAGCAGCGGGAAGGTCAGAGCAAATTCACCAGTGAACTTGGAGAGGGCTTCCGGGGCGTCCGGGGAGATCCCGATGACGTCGTAACCCTTGCCCTGCAGGCTGGCGAGGTTGTCGCGGAAGTCGCAGGCCTCGGTGGTGCAGCCGGGGGTGGCTGCCTTCGGGTAGAAGTACACAATGACGTTGCGTCCGCGGTAATCGGACAGCGAGACCTTGGTGCCGTCGGCGTCGAGAAGCGCGAAGCCAGGTGCTTGCGTTCCGACGAGGAGTTTCTGGGTCATGGCGATCCTTTACGTTTCACCGGCAAAAAGCCGGCCTTCATTTCAAACAACAGCGGTCATACAAATTGCGGGCGTTGATCTTTTACAACAGCGAACTTAGATGCTGTATTCCGCAGGTCCGCGCACTGTGGCATAGGGCCCTGGCACGAACTGGTAGCCGCCACCACGGACGGTGGCGACGGTGTGTCGGGCGGAGCCTAGCTTCCGCCGCACCCTTCCAACATAAACGTCGATCGAGCGAAATGCCGCGCCGGGGAGGTCAAATGACTCCAAAAAACGTTGCAATTCTTCACGACTGATGGCCCGTGAGCAGTTGACCACGAGGTAGCGCAGCAGCTTGTATTCCATGCCAGTAAAGGAAACCGGCTCGCCGTCCAACAGCACTACTTCAGCAGCGAGGTCCACCGCAAGTTGGCTGCGGCGGCTCGCCAACGTTACGGGCTCGACGGCGGTGCTGCCGCCCGCTTCGGTGCGGTCGTCGCCGTCGGAAACAGCTTCAGAACGGGTCACCGAACGCGCCTCCGCGAGGGCATCGGCGAGCGAGAGTGTGCCGTTGGTACCGGCGTCGGCGATGTCCTGCGGAGTGCCGCCCCAGGATGAATCGCCGACGCCGGAGTGCTCTGCCCCGGTGGCGGGCCAGATGCGGACTTCCGCCTCCGGGGCAAGTTTCATGGCGCGGGCCAGCACAAGACGTGCGGCCCGCTCCCAGACTGCGGGATCGATCTCGTCGCCCTCAGCCGGGTTGACCCAAAGAGCCAGCCCGTGCGCGGCCATACCGCGTGCGTTCAGCCCAGGCTGCCGCGCGGAGGAGCCCCGGGACGCGGGACCACGGGTGGGCGGCGGCCCGTAGGCATTGACTGCCATGGCGGTAGGCCTAAACGTTGCCGCGGCGGAGCAGCTTGCCGCCGGGGTTCTGGCCGTCGATCGCGGTGCCGCGCAGGTACGTCTTGCGGACGACGCCGGCCAAGGGACGGCCGTCGTACGGCGTGATCGGGTTCTTGTGCTTGAGCTTGGTGACGTCCACAACGAAGGCTTCGTCCGGGGCGAAGATGGAGAAGTCGGCGTCGTAGCCCAGGGCGAGCTGGCCCTTGTTGTGCAGGCGGGCCAAGGCAGCAGGCTTCTCGGCCATCCAGGACACGACCTGCTCCAGCGGGATGCCGCGGTGGCGAGCTTCGGTCCAGATCAGGGACAGGCCCAGCTGCAGCGAGGAAACGCCGCCCCATGCCACGGCGAAGTCGCCGTTCTCCAGGTCCTTGAGGTCCAGAGTGGAGGGGGAGTGGTCCGAGACGATGCAGTCGATGGTGCCGTCCTGCAGGCCCTTCCAGAGGAGCTCGCGGTTGGAGGCCTCGCGGATGGGCGGGCAGCACTTGTAGGCCGTGGCGCCGTCGGGGATTTCTTCGGCCATGAGCGTCAGGTAGTGCGGGCACGTCTCAACGGTGAGGTTGACGCCGTCGCGCTTTGCTGAGGCGATCATGGGCAGCGCGTCTGAGGAGGAGAGGTGCAGGATGTGGGCGCGGGCGCCGGTCCAGCGGGCTCGTTCGATGACCTCGGCGATGGCCTTGTTCTCAGCACCGCGGGGGCGGGAAGCGAGGAAGGTTTCGTAGTGGTCGCCGCCGGGGTGCGGGGCGCGGTCAATAGCGTGGGAGTCCTCGGCGTGCACGATCATGAGCGAGTCGAAGGACTTGAGCTCAGCCATGTCCTCTTCCATCTCGTCCGCGTCCAGGTGCGGGAATTCGTCCACGCCGGAGTGCAGGAGGAAGCACTTGAATCCGAAAACGCCTTCGTCGTGCAGCGGGCGGAGGTCGCTCTTGTTGCCCGGGATGGCACCGCCCCAGAATCCGACGTCCACGAACGCCTGGTCCTTGGCGACGACGCGCTTCTGTTCCAGGCCGTCCACGCTGGTGGTGGGCGGGATGCTGTTCAGCGGCATGTCGATGATGGTGGTCACGCCACCGGCTGCTGCGGCACGGGTGGCGGAGGCGAAGCCTTCCCACTCGGTGCGGCCGGGCTCGTTGACGTGGACGTGGGTGTCCACCAGGCCGGGGATGAGGGTTTCGTCGTCTGCGAGTTCGATGACCTCGTTGCCCGTGAGGCCGTTGCCCAGGGGTTCGATGGCGACGATGAGGCCGTCGCGGATGCCAACTTCGCGGGCTGCGAGGCCGGCGGTGGTCAGGATGCGCTGGCCCCGGATAACGAGGTCATAGGCGCCGATTGCTTCAGACATTGAGGTACTCCTTGTTTTCGGTCCGTTCCGCCAGGTACACGCCTATGTGCTTACCTAATTGTTCAAGCAACGGACCTGCTTCAGCGATACATTTTTGGACATCTTTTTCCAGATCGGTCAGTGCATGGACCGTGTGGAAGCCGGCATCCGTGAGTTGTTCACGGCTCAGGGTACTCCGGCCGCAGACTGCGATCACGGGAACCCCGTTCCTCTGTGCCGCCCGCGAGACTCCCATGGGGGTCTTGCCGAGCAGGCTTTGCTCGTCCAGGCTGCCTTCTCCAGTGATCACCAGGTCGGCGCCCTTGAGCCTGCGCTCCAGTTCAGTGAATTCAAGCACGACGTCGATGCCCGGCCGCCGCTCTGCCTTCAGTGCCGCGATGGCAATGTAGCCAACGCCGCCTGCTGCTCCAGCGCCTTCTGCCTTGGCGGCGTACTTGGCATGCTGACCGGTTGTGGCCGCGAGGACGTCCACGAAGTGGCTCAGTGCCGCATCGAGGGAGGTGACGTCGTCCGGCGTCGCGCCCTTCTGCGGACCGAAGATGGCTGGGGCTCCGCTGGCCCCCAAAAGGGGATTGTCGACGTCGGACGCCAACACGAACTCCGTTGCCTCAACGCGGACGTCGAAGTTGGAGAAGTCGATGCTATTCAGCTGTGCCAAGGCGGCACCGCCGCCGGGGAGCTCGTTGCCGTTCTCGTCCAGGAAGACGGCGCCGAGGCCCTGCAGGACTCCCGCGCCGGCGTCGGTGTTGGCGCTGCCGCCGACACCCAGGATGATCTTGCGGCAGCCGAGGTCCAGCGCGGCGCGGATGAGTTCGCCCGTGCCGATGCTGGTTGCGGTTTTGGCCGTCTGGGACGTGGGGCCGTCCGGCAGGAGGGCGAGACCGGAAGCTGCCGCCATTTCGATGACAGCTTCCTGGTCCCGCACCGCGAAGTCGGCCTGCACTGGCTCGCCGAGCGGGCCGGTGACGGTGGTGGTCCGGCGGGTGAAGCCGGAGCCGATGGCAGCGTCGATGGTTCCTTCGCCGCCGTCGGCCACCGGAATGCGTGTTACTTCAAAGTTCGTCTGTCCGTACCCCGCCAGCAGTCCTGTTGCCAGGTGCTCGGCGACGTCGGGTGCGGACAGCGAGCCCTTGAATTTGTCCGGGGCGATGACAACACGCATTCCGGTGCCTCCCTTCTTACTGTTACTTACGCTTTGGTCAGGATCGCGGTGGGTGCGTCCGCCGCGGTCTCTGCCAACTCTTCGAACTCGTTCACGCCGTTGATCTCGACACCCATAGAGATGTTGGTGATCTTTTCCAGGATCACTTCAACAACCACGGGAACCTTGAACTCGCCCATCAGTGCCTTGGCCTTGTCGAAAGCGGCAGGCAGATCGTTGGGGTCCTCAACGCGGATGGCCTTGACGCCCAGTCCTTCAGCAACCTTGATGTGGTCAACGCCGTAGCCGTTGGTCTCCGGGCTGTTGATGTTCTCGAAGGCCAGGGAAACGTTCTGTTCCATGTTGAAGCCGCGCTGGCTCTGACGGATCAGGCCCAGGTAGCTGTTGTTCACCACAACGTGGATGTACGGCAGGTTGAACTGTGCGCCCACGGCCAGTTCTTCGATCATGAACTGGAAGTCGTAGTCACCGGACAGAGCAACAACGGTAGCGTCCGGGGTTCCACGAACAACGCCCAGTGCAGCGGGACCGGTCCAACCCAGCGGGCCGGCCTGGCCGGCGTTGATCCACTTGCGGGCACCGAAAACGTGCAACATCTGTGCGCCGGCGATCTGCGACAGGCCAATGGTGGACACGTAGGTGGTGTCGCGGCCGAAGGCCTTGTTCATCTCCTGGTACACACGCTGCGGCTTGATGGGCACGTTGTCGAAGTTGGTCTTGCGGTGCAGGGAACCCTTACGCTCCTGGCACTCGGCAACCCAACCCGAGTAGTCCGGCAGGGTCTTTGCTGCCTGGCGTTCGCGGGCCAGCTCCAACAGACCGTCCAGCGCCGCACCGGCGTCGGACGCAATGCCCAAGTCCGGGGAGAAAACGCGACCGATCTGGGTCGGCTCGATGTCGATGTGCACGAACTTACGGCCAGCCGTGTAGGTGTCCAAGCCGCCGGTGTGGCGGTTGGCCCAACGGTTGCCGATGCCGATCACGAAGTCGCTCTGCAGGAACGTCTCGTTGCCGTAGCGGTGCGAGGTCTGCAGGCCAACCATGCCGGCCATCAGCTGGTGGTCGTCCGGGATAGCGCCCCAGCCCATCAGCGTGGGGATGACCGGAACGTTGAGGATCTCGGCCAGCTCAACCAGCTGAGCGGAAGCGCCGGCGTTGATGATGCCGCCACCGGCAACGATCAGCGGGTGCTTGGCAGCGGTCAGCAGGTCCAGGGCCTTTTCCAGCTGCTTGCGGGAAGCCTTGGGCTTCTCCACCGGCAGGGGCTCGTAGGCGTCGATGTCGAACTCGATCTCGGCCATCTGAACGTCGATGGGCAGGTCCAACAGAACCGGGCCCGGACGACCCGAGCGCATCAGCTGGAAAGCCTTCTGGAACGCGCCGGGAACCTGGCCCGGTTCCAGGATGGTCATGGCGAACTTGGTCAACGGCTTGGCGATGGACTCGATGTCCACGGCCTGGAAGTCTTCCTTGTGCAGCTTGGCTACCGGTGCCTGGCCGGTGATGCAGAGCATGGGGATGGAATCGGCCTGGGCTGCGTACAAGCCAGTGATCATGTCCGTGCCTGCGGGGCCCGACGTGCCGATGCAGATGCCGATGTTGCCATCAGCTGCGCGGCTGTAGCCGTCAGCCATGTGGCTGGCGCCTTCAACGTGGCGGGCCAGCGTGTGGCGGATGCCGCCGTGGGCGCGCATTGCTGAGTAGAAGGGGTTGATCGCTGCGCCGGGCAGACCGAAAGCTTCGGTTGCGCCTTCCTTTTCCAGGATGGCTACGGCCGCATCAACGGTGCGCATCTTTGCCATGGTGTACTCCTTGAAGTCTGTTTTTGGGTGTGCTGAAGCGAGTTTGTGTACAGATAACGCCCTTTAGAAGGTGTTTTCCGGGCGTTATCTGTACACAAACTCTCGAGTTGGAGAGTTGCTGGGCTTACTTCCGGCCGCTGAGCTGGAGGACCTGCTTGAAGAGGCCCGAGTGGTCGAGGCCGCCGTCGCCCTGGTTGACGGTTGCGGCGACGAGCTGGGCGACGACTGCGCCGAGCGGGACAGCGACGTTGGCTTCGCGGGCTGCGGAGGTGACGATGCCGAGGTCCTTGTGGTGGAGGGCCAGGCGGAAGCCGGGGTCGAAGTTGCGGTCGAGCATCTTCTGACCCTTCTGCTCAAGGACTTTGGAGCCGGCCAAGCCGCCGCCCAGGACCTTCAGTGCTGCGTCGGTGTCTACGCCGTAGGCCTCAAGGAAGGCGATGGCCTCGCCGAGGACCTGGATGTTGACGGCCACGATCAGCTGGTTTGCAGCCTTGACGGTCTGGCCTGAGCCGGACGGGCCGACGTGGACGATGGTCTTGCCCACTGCGTTGAGGACATCCTGTGCTGCCTCGAAGTCCTCAGCTGAGCCGCCGACCATGATGGACAGAACGGCGTCGATGGCGCCCTGTTCGCCACCGGATACCGGTGCATCGAGCGGGCGAATGCCGGCTGCAACTGCGTCGTCCGAGAGGCGCTTGGCGACGTCCGGACGGATGCTGGATGCGTCGACCCAGATGGTGCCCTTCTTCGCGTTGGCGAAGACGCCGTCCTTGCCGCTGACTACACCCTCAACATCCGGGGAGTCCGGGACCATGGTGATGACGACGTCGGCGTCCTTGACTGCGTCCGCGATGCTGGTGGCACCCTGGCCGCCTTCGGAGACGAGCTTGTCGATCTTGTCCTGGCTGCGGTTGAAACCGGTGACCGTGTGGCCGGCCTTGACGAGGTTGATGGCCATGGGGAGGCCCATGATTCCGAGTCCGATGACTGCAACGTTGCTCATTGTGGTTCTCTTTCTGAAAGTCTGTGTTTTAACTCGTGCGGGCTATTTGGTGAGCGCCGCCGCTTTAGTGAGTGCCGCCGTCGTTAGTTGGCGTTGGCGCGCTGGCGGATGGCCCAGCTGAAAGCCGATTCCTGCGGTTCCTTGTACTCGAGGCCGATGTAGCCGTCGTAGCCGAGTTCGCGGCTGCGGGCGATCCATTCGCCGAGGGGGAGGGTTCCGGTTCCGGGAGCGCCGCGGCCGGGGTTGTCGGCGATCTGGATGTGGCCGAAGTCCTTGGCGTGGTTCTCGATGACGGATTCGACGTCGTCGCCGTTGACGGCCAGGTGGTAGAAGTCGGCGAGGAGCTTGATGTTCTGGGCACCGGATTCTGCCTTGACACGGGCGATGACCTTGAGTGCGTCTTCGGCGGTGAGGAGCGGGTACTTGGGGGCGCCGCTGACCGGTTCCAGGAGGACGGTGCCACCGATGCGGGCGACGCCTTCCGCTGCTGCGGCGAGGTTCTTTGCCGCGAGTTCGTCCTGCTCTTCAGGGGTGAACTCGTCCTGGCGGTTGCCGTAGAGGGCGTTGAAGGCCTTGCATCCGAGGCGCTCACCGATGCCGGCTACGACGTCGATGTTGTCCTTGAACTCGGAGCAACGTCCCTTCCAGGAAACCAGGCCGCGGTCGCCGCCGGGCATGTTGCCGGCGTTGAAGTTCAGGCCCGTGAGCTGAACGCCGGCGTCCTTGATGGCTGTTTCAAACTCGGTTGTCTCTTTGTCGGTGGGAACCGAAGTGGCGAAGGGCCACCAGAACTCGACGGCGTCAAAACCGGCTGCCTTCGCGGCGGCGGGGCGCTCGAGCAAGGGCAGCTCCGTCAGGAGGATGGAGCAGTTCACTGTGTACGTCATCGTAGGTCCTTCCGAGGAGGGGCTTGGATCTATCTTCGCTTGCTTGGCTGCCGCCTTGGCGCTTGGCTTCAGTTTCCGCTTTGTGGAATTTAGATTCTGCTTTATGAAAAGTTTAGGGAAGGTGGGGGTGGGAGTCAAGGGGGCGACGAGACTCATGAATAGTGCTCGCGAAACGGGGTGCATGCCTCATTTGAGAAACGCTCGCGAAATCATGGGCCGCTGCGGGCGCGGCGGTGACGATGAGGGATGGAC